>CAYVFT010000005.1:0-53777 GCA_964450225.1 uncultured Crenothrix sp.
ACCCCAATCCAGAAGTAATTAAGTGCTTGCAAAACGGGAGGAGTCCATATACGGAGATCCGGTTTGATTGCCGATGCGCCTGGCTGTTCAGCCAATGTTTTCAGGCGTTTTAACTCATGGGCAAGATCATTGGCGAGATCGCCGAGTTTATCGTAGTACAGTCTGTCATGGGGATCGGGTATCGGGTCGCCCAGTATGCGCGGTGATTTACCTTCGCGATCCTGAAGCCAGAACTGATAACCCAGAAGATCTTCCAAGGCCTTGGGTTTTTCATCGATTTCCAGTTTATCGCGTTCGATGACAAATATTCGCGAATCTGATCTTACGCGCTGCGCCAGTTCCTGCCAGAAAGTCTGCATTTCTCGCTGGCACCAGGGAGAAGCCATATATCCGGGCGAAAGAATGATCACCAGCGCAGCAGATTGGGTTAGCGCGTCCAGAATCTCGGTCGTCAACGGCTTGTTCGGGGATAACTGTTCGTCCTTCCATAACGAAAAAAGGTCGCTTCTGCCCAGTTTTTGGCTGAGCCGGACATTTAATCCGGCAATGAGCGTGGCGACCCAGCCAGCTTCTGCGCCGGGAAGTGGTAAGTCGTCGACATGCGCATAGCTGACGAAGATGTCATGCCGGTAGCTGGGAACAAAAGCACTCATGGCAAAATCCTTATTATTGTTATATTAGGCACTCTCCGTGATTGCAGGGCTTCGTCTGGTTGTAAGTCCAGGCGATCAGGCGCTTACGGTCAATTCGCACGATTGGGGGGGGGATAGTCATTGCTAAGGTAAATCATACGCCCACAAAACGCCCTGATCATCGGGGGATGTAATCTAGTTTCTTAACTTATTCGAACCGACATATACAACTTAAAAAAGGAGCCTGTCAACAATTTTGTATTTCAAAACAGTTCTATGGAACTGCTGACATTTTTTCTGAAAACCCGGAAATTGGCGCATCCAAATCAATATCTTGACATTGCATCATTAATGTCTAAAAATCCGGTATAAACTGATTTTGAGCGTTACTTCAGATAACCCGGTATTGCTTTTATTACAGATAAATAAGGGAAACTCCGATGTCAATTTTTTACGGCGGGTTAAAAGTCGAGACCGATATATTCAAACGTGAAGATAACGATAACACCTCATCTCCAGATCAGCGTCATTGACAGCATTAATCGGGCATGGCGGTCGCGTCATAATGAAGCAAGTAGCAAGTAGCCCGGATGAAACGTAGTGGAATCCGGGATTATCAGCGCCACGTTTGTCACAAATACTATAAAGCTCCATCTGGCTTACATTCAAGTCTGTGTGACAGCGGTCTCTGCCGACCGTTTAAATTTATCGGCTTTAGGACATTTGTATTCATCAGTACTCTCCATACCAAGATAGCCATTGACTGTTTGAAAAAAAGGATTAAATTAAATAATCGGAGCCATAAACTTAAGCGTAGTTACTTGTAAATCGATAACCTGGAATATAAACAGTATGCCATTACGTGATCTTGAAACCTGGATGTGGGCGGAAGCTTGCGAAATATTGGATCGGGCTGACCGACTGCATCGACAGTTCTTTAGACCAGCTGTTATTAATGTCAGGCAACCCACATGGGAACCGCCGGTCGATGTCTATGAAACCAGTTATGAATTCAAAATTATGATCGCACTACCTGGTGTTGCCCCGGAACATTTGAACATAATTCTGGAAGGCGATCATTTAATTGTTAACGGTCATCGGCATCTGCCTGCCAGCTCAGAGTCGCAAATTCGACGCCTGGAAATTCCCTATGGACGCTTTGAACGGCATATTGAACTGCCCGAAGGCCATTTCGAATTAGGCAATCGTGAATTTGTGAACGGCTGTTTATTAATCTCACTGCGGAAAATATAAAGGCTGCTTATGCACATCAAGGACCTGAAAAACAGACTGCTGGGATCAACGGCAGACAAAGAAGAGCCATCTTCAGAGGAAAAACCGGAGTCTTCGTTGCATTTTCCGCCAGTTCCGGATGATGCACTTATTATCGTGCCTATGCGTGGCACCGTGCTTTTCCCGCAAAATGTTTCTCCATTGGTGATAGGCCGCAAACCCTCTGTTGCTGCTGTGCAGCAGGCAGTGCGTTCCGAGAAACCGGTCGGCTTGCTGATGCAGCGGCGAGATCTGGATGAAGAGCCTGCCCCCGGCGATCTCCATACGGTCGGTACTGTAGCGGAAATTTTACGCTACTTAACGGCTCCTGACGGTACCCATCATGTTGTTTGCCAGGGTGTGCAACGCTTTCGTGTGAAGGAATTTTTGCAGGGCTATCCATTTCTTGTCGCCCGCATTGAGCGTTACGAAGAGCCTGAAGTGAGCTCCAAGGATGTTGAAGCACGAGTAATAACGCTCAAACAAAAAGCGCTGGAAGTGCTAGAGCAGACACGACAGGCCCCTGCTGAGCTGGTGAATGCCATTCAATCTATCGCCGAACCGGCGATGCTGGCTGATCTAATTGCCAGTTACCTGATTACGAAATCGGAAGAAAAGCAGGAGTTACTGTCCCTCTTTAATATCCAGGAACGTATTGACAGGATTCTGGAATTACTCAATTACCAGATCGAAGTATTAAAACTTTCCAACAAGATTAACGAACAAACCCAGGAAACCATGGGACAACGGCAGCGTGAATTTGTTTTACGCGAGCAAATGAAGGCTATCCAGAAAGAATTGGGCGAAGATGAAGGCGGCGCTGCCGAAATTGAAGAAATCAGCAAAGCCATCACTGCCGCCAAGATGCCTGAAGAGGTGGAAAAACAAGCACGCAAGGAGCTCAGCCGTTTGCAGCACATGCCGGATGCCAGCGGTGAATATTCGATGATACGCACCTACCTTGATTGGCTGACGGAACTGCCCTGGTCGGTCGCAAGTGCAGGCGTTATTGATATAGCAAAAGCCCGGGAAATCCTTAATGAAGATCACTATGGCCTGGATAAAATCAAGCAGCGGATACTGGAATTTTTGGCAATTCGCAAGCTGAATCCGAATGGCAAGAGTCCTATTTTATGTTTTGTCGGACCTCCCGGCGTCGGAAAAACCTCATTGGGACGCAGCATAGCCCGTGCAACTGGGCGTGAATTTATACGTGCCAGCCTGGGCGGTCTGCATGATGAAGCCGAAATCCGCGGCCACCGGCGCACTTATATTGGTGCATTGCCGGGCAATATTATTCAATCCATTCGCAAGGCCGGGACCAACAATCCTGTGTTTATGCTGGATGAAATGGACAAGCTCGGTTCTGGATTTCATGGCGATCCTTCTTCAGCCTTGCTGGAAGTATTGGATCCGGAGCAGAATTCAACCTTCCGTGATAATTATCTGGCAGTCCCGTTTGATCTGAGCCATGTCATGTTCATCGGAACTGCCAATGTACTGGACAGTATCCCCATACCTTTGCGTGACCGGATGGAAGTGATCGAATTATCCGGTTATACCCTGGACGAAAAGGCTCAGATCGCAAGACGCTATCTGGTGAACAGACAATTGGAAACAAACGGACTGACGCCGGAACAATGCTCCATCACCGACCGGGCTATAGAAACGATCATTCAGGATTATACCCGTGAAGCCGGCTGCCGAAATCTTGAACGGGAAATCGGCTCAGTATTTCGTCATGTAGCCATGCGTATTGCCGAAGGTATTACCGTTAAAGAGCAGATCGACAGCGAACAGATTCCGGGCATTCTGGGGCCGAAAAAATTTGAAAGCGATGTCGCGATGCGCACCAGCGTTCCGGGCGTTGCTACTGGCCTCGCCTGGACGCCAGTTGGCGGTGATATTCTTTTTATTGAAGCCACCCGTGTGCCCGGTAACGGCAAGCTGATCCTCACCGGCCAATTGGGCGAGGTCATGAAAGAAAGCGCCCAGGCCGCATTAAGTCTGGTGAAATCGCGCGCCCATGAGCTGGGATTAAACCAGGAACTGTTCGAAAAAAACGACATTCATGTGCATGTGCCGGCAGGCGCGATACCTAAAGATGGACCCAGCGCCGGCGTTGCCATGTTCACAGCTTTATATTCAGCTTTTTCTGAACGGATTGTGCAAAGTGATGTTGCGATGACAGGAGAAATCAGTCTGCGCGGGCTGGTATTGCCGGTTGGCGGCATTAAAGAGAAAGTTATCGCTGCCGCCAGGGCAGGGATAAAAACCGTCATGCTGCCCGCTCGCAACCAAAGGGACTTTGAAGAAATACCCGAAGCGGTAAGAAATCAACTCCAGTTTATCTGGCTGGAAAAAGTGGATGACGTGTTAAAAATTGCGCTGGAATAGTGTTCTTTACAAATCAACAGGTTTAGAACTCAATACTCCATCCTTAAATAGAATTAGTCTTTTTATAACTGAAAGATAGACACTTCAATGAAGATAAAACCCCTAGATATCATCAAATATGCTTGTTGTCATCACATTTTTTTCCATCAAATAGCTTAACCTTGCCCAATCTTATAAAATCAATCCCTTGATAAATCAAAGACTTTAAAAAGCCGGTTTCTAAAATTTCAAAACTGTCATTCAACGATCAAGCATATTATTGGCTTTCTGAGTCATGGACAATCGACCAACTCGTCAAAATACAGAGTCTTAGAAAGCCATATCATTCACTCTTAAAACATAGGAGCCAAGCCGTTGGCTGCCACTGGCTCACGCAAAATTGAGAAAGATTTTTAGCTGGGTTTTAAGCTCTTTTTCTAGAATATCCAAACACGCATAAACCACCGGCAAGTAACAGAAGAGCGGTTGGTTCAGGGACTGATGCTGTTAAATTAGCATTGTCAAAACTACTTGTTAAACTGCCATTTCTATTCCGATCCAGAGTGCTCAGCAGTGCATTTAAAGCTGTGCCACTTCTTACTTGAGTAACCAATTTTAAAAAATAGCCTTCGTCACTCGGTCTAGCCGTTACTGATAAAAGATCAAGCGTATTTCCTCGAACTGATAATGCCCCAATTGGATTACCAGAAACAGAAACAGAAGGTCGAAATAAACTGCCAAGAAGAGCATCAATCGATGCAGTGCCAGTTCGATTAAAGTCGCTTGGGCTTTCTATATTAAAACTCGCATTGATTGGCCCAAAATTTGTTTTTCCATCAACAGCAATATTATAGAAATTTCCTCTTTTTATTGGTTGAAAAACATTTGCCGTACCGCCATTAATATAATTCACCAGAAAATTAATAGTAGACGGCTTATCGTCACCATCGTTGGACGGGAATCCCAATCTGAATCCATCGATAGTTAATCCGCCGCTTATGTCAGTAAAACTGGCCACGATTGAGCCTGCATTCGCCGTTGTCACCCATGAAAAAACCAATAAAACTGCCATAAACCGAAATATTTTATTCATTATCTTTTTACTCTGGAAAAATTAAGATTGCTTACTGTAAACAAGCAACAGCAATACTTGTACCAACACAATAAAAGAATATTAACCAATTGGTTATGAACTCAAATCATTACGGGAGCCAAGTCCCGGCAAGTAAAGCAAAGTTCCTGGTGTAGTGGACGGAGGACGAATGCGGACCACCATAGGCATTTATCGCTTGATCATTTTCCTTACTAACTCGAATATGGTTCCCATTTTAGTTTGCGCGAAAATACAGGCGCACATGAATAATCTCGACTTGTTCATTTGTGTCAAAATATTGACATTCGTCAATAAGCCGTCACGTCAATAAACTGACTGATCACCGGGGGAAACTCTATTGATATGCGGATATGAAGCGATCCTACCTCAAATCCAACAACACAGCGCGTCGCCCGACAACCTACAACATACATTACGACCAAGCCAATAAATACAATATCTGTTTTAAATTAGCTGTATTATCCCCTGACTCCCTGTCATGGCTGGGGAATGTACCTGCTTTATTGACAACAGCGGACTAATGGGCGACCCTGAACACATAAATCTTAATCACACCATTCCCAGGGAAAGAAAAATGAAAGATGAGGCATTCACTTTTGACCAGATTCATATTGAGGTTGCCCGTAACGCGACAGATGACTTTAATTTATTTCATGATAAACATAAATGGCTACAGATTACCCATAACCCATTCAGAGGCCCCATCGTTCTTGGTTATCAACTAAACACCCTCATTGAGTATCAAATGCGCCTTTACAGAGAAGCGCATCACGAAAACCTGATCATTGCCGAAAACGAGTTGCGTTTCAGTAATTACCAAATTACTTTTGTTAATGCTGTTCGTCCACGGATACCTGTATATCTGGATATAAAAAAGACACTGATCAAAACCATTCCCAATCTGACTCTATGCAACCGCATTACAATGAAGTCTGATGGCAAAACGGTATTGCTGGGGTTTAAGAAGGAAACACGAAACCCGCTATTTTTGTCCAAAACAACATTTCACAAGCTGCCTGATCTTAACGAAATACCCGACTGTACCACCATTCCAGATACAGAATATTTTCTCAAGCGGAAATTTATGAATAACGGTTCTGTTAAAAACTTTCTGTCGGGGTCTTTAGCTGAACAATCCGATTATTTTGATGAATTAGCTCAATTTGCACATTATCCGGAAATATTTCCTTGCAGCCTTACATCAGGAGCCTTACTGGAAAAAGCACAATTAGAAAACCATGACTTTAAGCTCAACCCTATGGTTTACACATCCCATGAGATTTCATTAGACCGGCTGCATTTAAGTCAACTTAAGAATAATGACAAACTGCACATTCTGGTTAAGCAACTTCCGGAATCCAGCGATAACACATTGAATCAAACCAATATTATGCTAAGAACTTATCAGTGTTACGGCCTGTTACAGAACAACGAAGTTTTATTCAGAATGACGATGAACCTTGTTCCTTTAGAAGAAATCCTTAAAAACTTAAGACAGAAATAGTGAAATTTATCGAATTGTTATGCCGCTCATGTCAGTTTCTTCATTAGTTATAATTGCAGTGAAGGAAAGCTTGATCCTTTAATCCTGACAATTCTGCCGACTTTTAAGTCGATTTTTGCAATTTTTTTAGTATGCTTTTGCTAATAGCATTTACAAATTCTTCACTATTTTCGTAACCTTGGTCTTGTATAAAATTGACTATCGACATCACCAATTTTTTAGTGTCAGCTATTTCTTCAAATGAACGACCACAACCTTGGCAATGAGTGCCTTCATAAGTGCATTTATCAATACAGGGGTTAAATTTCATGAGTTATCCTCTTGGTTGGTTATGGCTATATTATCGCATTACCCATTAGGATTCATATAGAGCCTAAGTTAAATACGTTGCACATAGGCTACCACTTAAAAAATGTTTGTTCTTCTGTTGTTCTTATATTAAACTTGTTACATCGTTTTAAAAAACAAAATGAGAACATAATAATGGACACACTAAGCCGTAAACAAAAAGAGATCATGGGTTTTCTGCAACAAAATCAAGACCTCTTTACACATCCGCCAACCCTTGATGAGTTATGCGCCGCTTTAGGATTAAAGTCACGTGGTTCTTTGCACCGCCTTATCCAAGGCTTGATTGAAACTAACCTGATTGAACCCCTGGACCGTAAACACCCGGGTATCCGTTTAACCGAAAGAGCCAGGAAAATCGCAAGGGAAACCATTCAAACTCCCAACTCGCTTCGCTACGTCGGCATGATTGCCGCCGGCAAGCCGATTGAAGCGATTGAAGACATACGCTATATCAGTATTCCCGATGAAATCAAAACCGACAAACCCTGCTATGTACTCAAGGTAAAAGGCGACTCAATGATTGAGGAAGGCATCTATGACGGCGATTGGGTTGTGATCGAACAACGTAGTCATGCCCGTAATGGCGAAATCGTCGTGGCTTTGGTTGATAAAGCCGAGGCCACCTTGAAATTTATTGAACAATATCCCCACGAAACCCTGTTGATTCCAGCCAATTCCAAAATGGAAGCGATGCATTACCATCCTGCCCAAGTGGAAATCCAGGGCGTCCTGGTCGGCCAAATGCGCAGTTATCGATCTCATTAACCACTGTGATTTAAACGAGGAGAGCAGCCATGAAGCAAAAAATCCACATGCATGATCAAGTCTTAAACAAAGTTGAAGACATTATGAATCATTACAAAAGAAGCCCCATAAGTGAGTTATTGCGGATATTAAAGCAGTTTATGAAACAGTCGCCGGTAACCTGATGTCACCTGAACTGTTCGCAGGGGTAGTTAAAAGGCAACAGCATGGACATCCCAAGAAGTTTGGGGAGACATCTATTAATTTAATTTTGAAAAGTTGTCGCTTATAAATTTCAATAACTTATATTCATCTGTGTTATCAGATAAATTATTATTTTGGACTCCATTAAGGCAATGGAAACAGAGACTTATCGCAATCCAAACGGTAAAAAAGCTTGAAGGGAAGGAGTCAGTCCTAAAAAGAGGATAAAGACGCTTGAGACACAATTAAAATTATTGTATTTGCGCTCCCCCGTTAGGGATAAAGGGAGCAAGTGAGATCCAGTGGTGCGGGAAGCCTATTGCATTAACAGTGCGGTTGGCTGGATTGAGGTACGGAAAAACCTCCAACGAGGCAATCCAGCCTTTAACTGCTGACGATAATCAACCAAGCCGCATGAGTTTCCCGCGTCTGCCAAATAAAACCAAGCTTCGCAACCGTCAAAACAAATGTTTAACGGCGTCCATCTCCTCCTTTAACTCAGCTTCAGTAAGTTTCATTCTTTGCTTGCTAAATTCATTTATAGCAAGGCCCTTTACAATACTCACTTTGCCGTCAGCTACCGTTACCGGAAATGAATAAATCAAACCTTTGGTAATGCCATAACTACCATCAGAAACTACTCCCATACTTACCCAATCGCCCTGTTCGGTACCCAATACCCAATCTCTCATTTGATCAATAGCTGCATTAGCCGCGGATGCCGCGCTCGACTGGCCTCTGGCTTTTATAACGACAGCACCGCGCTGCTGAACCGTAGGAATAAATTCATTGGCGAACCAGTTTTGATCTACCAAGGACAAGGCATCTTGACCCTTTACCTTAGCATGATGTAAATCAGGATATTGCGTATTTGAATGATTACCCCAGATAATCATATTTTTTATATCGGTGGTCAGAACACCGCATTTTTCAGCCAATTGACTTATCGCTCGATTATGATCCAATCGGGTCATCGCAGAAAAATTCTCCGCCTTTAAATCAGGGGCGTTTTTCAAGGCAATCAAGGCATTAGTATTTGCCGGATTTCCTGTTACCAACACTTTGACATCTCTGCTGGCTACGGCATTCAAGGCTTTGCCTTGTACCGAAAAAATCTCCGCATTTGCTTCCAATAAATCTTTACGCTCCATACCCGCTCCTCTTGGGCGGGCACCCACCAGAAAAGCATAATCAACATTCCTGAACGCCACCATAGGATCGTCAGTTATTTCAATCCTGTGCAGCAGTGGGCTGGCACAATCGTTTAACTCCATCACGACCCCTTGCAAAGTATTCATTGCTGGTGAGATTTCCAGCAAATGCAATACTATGGGTTGGTCAGCACCCAGAAATGAACCCGCAGCCAAGCGAAAAAGTAAAGAATAGCTAATTTGCCCTGCCGCACCGGTAACGGCGATATGAACGGGTGTTTTCATTTGTTTTCCTTTTATTTATCATTGTATACAGGGCTTATTTTGATAAAGCCATATTAATAATCGGCGATCAATATTTCCGATAACGCGTGTAACAACCGAACAGCCCATCTCTTCACAGATTTACTTTGACAAGTGAACGATTAGCTGACAATTATGACAATCGTATCATTCCTGCCACAGTAAAAACACCTCTTAATCGTGCAGCTTAATGGCGGCACAGTTTTTTTATCGAGTATAATGCAGCACAAAATCATCAAATAAAGCATAGTCTCGGGTAAGTTAATGAAAAAATTGCTATTCCAATTTGACACAGACACTCATCCATCCGTTTTTGATACGGTTGTTGGATACGATGGCGGTGCCGACCATGTTATCGGGCATGGGGGATTGATGCCGGAAAATGTTACGGGATTGGTGGAAGGCGCTATTTTTACCCGCGCACCTAAAGATAAAAAAAATACCGCCATTTTTATTGGTGGCAGCGACATCCTTGCCGGTCAGAAATTATTTACAGCCGTACAAAGCTGCTTTTTTCCCGGCTTTCAAGTCTCTGTGATGTTGGACAGTAACGGCAGTAACACAACCGCAGCGGCAGCCATTGCCAAACTGGCGTCCAGCGGCATACTCGCTGGTAAAAAAGCCGTGGTATTGGCGGGTACCGGCCCTGTCGGACAGCGCGCAGCGGCTATGCTGGCTCAGGAAGGCGCAAGCGTATCGATAACTGCGCGGAAAATGGAGCGTGCCGAAGAAGCCTGCAACAACATGAAACTACGTTTTGGCGTTGACCTGACCCCTGTTGAGGCATTTGATAATAATGCCAGAGCCAGGGCCATTGAAAACGCCAATATTGTTTTGGCAACGGGAGCGGCAGGTGTCGAGCTGCTCTCAGCAGACCAGTGGCAATTTAACAAAAATATTGAAATGATAGCCGATGCCAATGCCACCCCTCCTTTAGGCATTGGCGGTACAGATATGATGGATAAAGGCGAGCTTCGCCATGGCAAGATCATCTGGGGCGCAATTGGCTTCGGCGCGTTAAAACTGGCATTACACCGTGCCTGTATTGCCAAATTGTTTGAAGATAACAAGCAGGTTCTTGATGCCGAGAACATCTTTGCCCTGGCTAAAGAAATGGCCTAATAAATACCGTTATCAATGAGCGAGCCATCAGATCCAATAACCTTTTCATCAAGAAAAGATGCCTTAGGCATTTTTCAAGCGGGCGTAGTTGCAGCTGACCCTTATCAAGCAGTTAAAAGATGTTTGTTGTCGGACGGCCAACAGCTGGAAATCTTATTAAATCAGGATGACAAAACCCAAAGGCGTACAGGTAAATGGTCAAAAATCCATCTCATCGCTTTTGGCAAAGCGGCTTGCGCTATGGCAAAAGCGGCCCAGGAAATCATCCCTGACCACCTTCTGGCGGGTTGTGGTATTGCCGTAACTAATTATGAAAATGTAACACCCATAGACAACGTTGAAGTCATCGGAGCTTCCCACCCACTTCCTGATGAAGCCGGCCTTAATGCAGCCAAAAAGTGTGCTGAACGAATAACTCGCGCGCAAAAAGGTGAGCTGGTTTTGGTGTTAATTAGTGGCGGCGGTTCAGCTCTCATCCCTTACCCTGTCAACCCAATTACGCTAGAAGAAAAGATTGCCACCACCAATTTGCTACTGGCTTGTGGCGCGACAATCAACCAGATTAACTGTGTACGCAAACATTTGTCACAATTAAAAGGCGGCGGTTTAGCCAGAATGGCAGTACCTGCGGACTTACATGCATTTATTTTATCGGATGTGTTAGACGATGATTTAAGCGCTATTGCCAGTGGACCGACCGTCCCTGACCCCAGCACATTTGCTGATGCCATTGCCGTTTTTACAGCCAAAGGTGTTTGGGACAAAGTACCCGCTAATGTTCAACATTATTTGAAACAAGGCAGAGTGGGCAAAGTCACGGAAACACCGAAGCCTGGCGATAACGTTTTTAAAAACACCACCTATACATTAATCGGCAGCAATGCTATTAGTGTTCAGGCAATCTTAAACGCTTCGAAAAATCTGGGCTATGAAGCGCATTTGTATAACAATCATCTTTGCGGCGAAGCTAGAAATGAAGCTGCTAAATGGGTTCGTTACGCAAAATCCTTAATCAGCGGTGGCATCGAAAAACCGCTTGCCCTGTTAGCTGGCGGCGAAACCACTGTTACCTTGAAAGGTAATGGACATGGCGGCCGTAACCAAGAAATGGCCCTGGCTTTTGCTGTTGCTGCGCAGAAACATTGCTTAACAGGATATTGGACATTCCTCAGCGCCGGCACTGATGGTCGAGATGGCCCAACAGACGCAGCTGGCGGCATTGTTGATCAGGACTCGATAAAACGCATGATCCACGCAGACATAGATCCCATAGCAATGTTGGACAATAACGATTCCTACACTACATTAATACGTTCACAGGATTTACTTATCACAGGGACGACCGGCACTAACGTAGCCGATCTGCAAGTATTACTTATCCAACCTAATTCTTACCCAAATACCACTCTTAATCAGGAGACACCATGTTTAAAAAATCTATGTCAATAGCCGGTTTTGATGATGAACTGTTCCAGGCGATGGAAGAAGAACGTCTCCGTCAGGAAGATCACATCGAATTGATTGCCTCTGAGAATTACACCAGCCCGCGCGTAATGGAAGCGCAAGGGTCGCAGTTGACCAACAAATATGCTGAAGGCTATCCTGGAAAACGCTATTACGGCGGCTGCGAATATGTCGATAAAGTCGAGCAACTGGCTATCGACCGCGCCAAAGCCTTGTTTGGCGCTGATTACGCTAATGTACAGGCACACTCAGGTTCGCAAGCTAATATGGCCGTCTTCATGGCACTGATTCAACCGGGCGATACCATTCTGGGCTTGAGTCTGGCTAATGGAGGTCACTTGACACATGGCGCCAAACCCAATTTCTCCGGCAAAATTTACAACTCGGTTCAATACGGTTTAAACCCTGAAACTGGTGAAATTGATTATGAACAAGTTGAAGCATTAGCCCTGGAACACAGGCCAAAACTGATCATTGCGGGTTTTTCGGCGTACTCACGCGTTTGGGATTGGCAACGTTTCCGCGACATTGCTGATAAAGTGGGCGCTTATTTTGTGGTCGATATGGCCCACGTTGCCGGTTTAATTGCAGCGGGCTTATATCCCAACCCTGTTCCCTTCGCAGATGTTGTTACCAGCACCACGCACAAATCCTTACGTGGCCCACGCGGCGGTCTCATTCTGTGCAAAAGTAACCCTGAAATTGAGAAAAAAATAGATTCCAGTATTTTCCCGGGCATACAAGGCGGCCCTTCCATGCACATTATCGCTGCCAAAGCCGTTACCTTTAAAGAAGCCATGGAACCCGAGTTCCGCATTTATCAGCAACAAGTGATAAAAAACGCCCAAGCCATGGCCAAGGTTTTTATCGAGCGCGGCTTTGATGTAGTTTCAGACGGCACCGACGATCATCTGATGCTGGTTTCCCTCATTGCCAAAGGCATTACCGGCAAAGCGGCCGATGCCGCACTCAATAAAGCGCACATTACCGTCAATAAAAACGCCGTGCCTAATGACCCGCAATCGCCTTTTGTCACCAGCGGTATTCGTGTCGGTACGCCAGCACCGACAACGCGAGGTTTTAAAGAAGCAGAAATGATCGAAATCGCCAACATGATGTGTGACGTAATGGAAAACATCGAAGACGAAGAAGTCATTGCTATCGTTCGTGAAAAAGTCAGCAATCTTTGCGCGCGGTTTCCGGTTTATAGTTGAGCGGGTTGGGATAACGATCGAAGTATTGGGGTAGTACCTCAACCAGACCTTGTATTTTAAGACATATCATGATTAGCTGCTTCTGGCAAAGAGACAGAAGCAGGATCGAATTGGCGAGGCGGCCGATCAGTTAGCCATCGCTTTTTGTGATAAACCTGCGTTTGAATTTTATGAGTTATATTTCCGCGCACTGCGTGATTATTAATCGTGAATATTAATAATGATAAGTAAAAAGGGGAACTTATGGGAACTCTGAACTACTCTGGTTACTGGACAGGGAAAATTGAAGGCACAAATCATGGCGGCTTTACCCTTGATATCAAACAAGATGATAACAGAATTTCTGGTATAGCAAAGTTCTATGAGCCTGCACTCGGTTCTTACGAGTATTTTATCGATGGGGTAGCAGCAGACCCACTTTCTCTTCAACTAATACCAAATGACCTACACAGAAATAACTTTGGCATTGCTCAAGTTGACGTTTCGATTGATGCAGAAGGCAATCTCTCAGGGCGATGGAAAACGGATATTGGAACAGAAGGTATCTTATCTGCAAAAAGGGCCGACTTAAAAAGCCTCACATCTAAGCTACCCAAAAGTAATTCCATCTTTCTAGTCCATGGTCATGATGAAGGAGTCAAACATTCGGTTGCTCGTTTTATAGAACAACTAGGTGTTAAGCCCGTTATTTTGCAAGAACAAATCAATAAGGGAATGACTATAATCGAAAAATTCGAAGATTTTGCTGATCGCGCTGGTTTCGCAGTTGTACTGATGACACCTGATGATTTTGGTTATCAGGTCGGAAAAGAAGAAGAGAAGCAACATCGACCAAGGCAAAATGTAGTTTTGGAGCTTGGCTACTTTGCCGCACATCTTGGTCGAAGTAAGACTTTTGTGCTCTTAAAAGGGGACATTGAAATGCCATCAGATGTGCTTGGATTAGTGTACGAGCGTATGGACAATAATGAAGGTTGGAAAATGAAGTTGGCGCGTGAACTCAAAGCCGCAGGGTTTGAAATAGACCTCAATCGAGCAATTCCATAACTTTCTTTACACAACATGCTTTGCTTAACTGTAACAAGGTTGGATAATCTTGTAGGTGAGCCAAGCAGCGCGTAAGTTGGGTTAGCGATAGCGTAACCCAACGGCTCTATTAACCCAGCCTTACACTCCCAATGGTTTGAACAGGGGTACTAAATGACACATTCCCTTCAAGAAATAACTGCAAAACTCGCACAACTCCCTGAACCTATGCAGCAAGAAGTGCTCGATTTTATCGAGTTCAAGCACGCCAAAGTTGCTCGCCAAAAATTGGCATCCAAACATAAACCCGCCTTGTTAAGCGAGCAAGCGTTGGCAGTCGACTGGAATCGGCCTGAAGAGGATGAGGCATAGGCGAGTTATCAGTAGCCGATATTGTTTTTGTGCCTGCTCAAGCGTCGTCTCCATCAATCTAAAATTTGACCATAACCTTACAAATCAACCACTAAGTGAAACGGCTATGCAAACAACTTACAAACTTAAGGCAGACGAACTTAACAATGATTTTTTAAATTCCGTTAAGGTATTGTTCCACGGTAAAGTTATAGAAATAGCTGTAAGTGATGCCGAACCTCAACACGAAAAACAGCTTTCGACCCTGGCCCGGAAAGCAGGTGCTTTGGCTGGACGCATTAAAATGAGCGACGATTTTAATGCACCATTATCAGATTTTGCTGAATACGAAAAATGAAGTTATTACTGGATGATTTGACTACGATTGAAAACATTCTCAGGCACCAGGGAATTGACTTCCTGCCTATCCGCACACCGCATTTACTGCACCTGTTAAATTTGCCTTTTCATCATCGCGACCCGTTTGACCGCTTGCTTTTTGCACAGGCTCAGGCGGAACAATTAACCCTGGTAAGTGATGACGGCATGTTTGCTGCCGATTCGGTTACGCTCTTATATTAGATAACGAATTGATGTCGGCAATTCAATAGCCTTTAGTAACTTGATTATGGTATGTACGCATATCTCAAAATTTTTTAAATCCGGAACTAAAACATGTCAGATATAGAAATCGCCCAACATGCCACGATGCGACCGATCATCGCTTTGGCGAAAGAACAATACGGCATTGATGCCGAACACCTGGATCCATTCGGTCATTACAAAGCCAAGATATCACTGGAATACATCAATAGCCTGATCGATCAAACAGACGGCAAACTGATTCTGGTGACTGCTATTAGTCCAACTCCTGCAGGGGAAGGCAAGACGACAACGACAGTTGGCCTGGGCGATGCCATGAACCGCATTGGCAAAAAAACCATAATTTGCTTGCGTGAACCTTCATTAGGCCCCTGCTTTGGGGTAAAAGGCGGCGCAGCTGGCGGAGGATATTCGCAAGTCGTGCCTATGGAAGACATCAATCTGCATTTTACCGGCGACTTTCATGCGATCGGTGTGGCGCATAATCTGTTATCGGCGTTGATAGACAACCATATCCATCATGGGAACACCCTGGATATAGACCCAAGACGTATCCAGTGGAAGCGGGTGGTTGACATGAACGACCGCGCTCTGCGCAACATTGTGGTCGGCATGGGCGGCGCAGCAAATGGCTATTTGCGTGAAGACGGTTATGACATCGTGGTCGCTTCTGAAGTCATGGCGATTCTTTGCCTGGCCACTAGCCGCACTGATCTTAAGGAACGCCTGGGACGCATCGTCATCGGCTATAAATCCGACAACATTACCCCCGTTTACGCCCGTGATTTGAATGCCCACGGCGCCATGGCAGCCTTACTAAAAGATGCCATCAAACCCAATCTGGTGCAAACATTGGAAAACAACATCGCTATTATTCATGGCGGCCCCTTTGCCAATATTGCTCATGGTTGCAACACGGTAACCGCCACCAAAACCGCGTTAAAACTGGCTGATTATGTCGTGACCGAAGCAGGTTTCGGCGCTGATTTGGGCGCAGAAAAATTTATTGATATTAAATGCCGCATATCAGGATTAAAACCTTCGGCAGTGGTTCTGGTTGCCACCATCAGAGCGCTTAAATTCCACGGCGGCGTAGGCAAAGATGCCTTAAACAACGAAAATCTGGCAGCGCTTGAACAAGGCTTTGCCAACCTTGAACGTCACTACCGCAACATTACCCAACATTATGGCTTGCCTTGTGTGGTGTGTATTAACCATTTCACGCTTGATACCGATGCAGAACTCACTTTACTGCAACAAAAATGCAGTGCAATAGGCGCGACCAGCGTGGTTTCCAGGCATTGGGCTACAGGTGGTGTGGGCGCGGAAACCTTGGCACAAACAGTCATTAACGTCGTTGACCAGCGCAAACCTGAATTTACTTATGTTTATGATGAAAATCTCAGCTTGTGGCAAAAAATTGAGGCCATTGCCACCAAGCTGTACGGTGCGTCTGGAGTCACTGCCAACGCCAAAGTCAAAACCCAACTCGCGGCATGGGATACTGATTACGGAAAATTTCCAGTCTGCATGGCAAAAACGCAAATGTCATTTTCAACTAACCCCACTGTTAAAGGCGCCCCCTCCGGACACACAATCGAAATTCGGGAGGTCAGGTTAGCCAACGGCGCAGGATTTATTGTCGCTATTGCCGGCGACATAATGACCATGCCGGGGTTACCCAAAGTACCGGCTGCTGAAAGAATCGATATTGAAGATGATGGCAGGATAACGGGGTTGTTTTAGGATTTTTCTAAACGTAGGGGTAACACAACGGATTGCCCCTGCAATATGTCCATTTTTTTATGTCGAACTCAGGCTATGAATAACCCCCTACTGTCTGTCGAAAATCTCAGCGTCACTTTCAATCAGCAGCAGACGGTTGTTGATAACACCAGTTTTGTTATCTATCCGGGTGAAACTTTTGCATTAGTGGGAGAATCAGGCTCCGGCAAATCCATTACGGCATTGTCAGTGCTGAGATTATTACCCAATAATGCCCGGCTCACAGCCAGTGCCATCAGTTTGCAGGGTGATAATTTGATAAAACAGCCGGAACTTGAGCTGTGTAAAATTCGCGGCAGACGCATCGGCTTGATTTTTCAAGATCCCATGTCATCACTGAATCCAGTCATGACCATCGGCAGACAAATCGAAGAAGTCATAAAAATTCATTTCTCTTTACCCAGGCAAGCCATTAAAGAGCGGGTGCTGCAATTATTGCAGCAAGTTGAAATACCCGAACCACACAAGCGAATTAAGGATTATCCGCATCAACTTTCGGGCGGCCAAAGGCAACGGGTTATGATTGCCATTGCCTTGGCAGGCAAACCGGATTTATTGATTGCCGACGAACCGACCACGTCCCTGGATGTCACCATTCAGGCGCAAATATTGGCGTTGCTTAAAGATATCCAGCAACAAACGGGCATGGCCTTGTGGTTGATTAGTCACGATTTGGCGCTGGTGTCGACAATGGCAGACCGCGTTGCGGTGATGCAGCAAGGCAAAATTGTCGAAACAGGATTAACCCAAGCCCTTTTCAATCAACCCCAACATTCATATACACGCAAACTGCTCGCTGCTTTGCCATCCATGCAAAGTTGCTTAACTCATACGCATCAGGAAAAACCGCCTTTGCTCCAGGTTAAAGACTTTTATTGTTACTATCCGATCCGGAAAGGTCTTTTTAAACGCGTGGTCGATCATGTACGCGCAGTCGATGGCGTGAGTTTTGATATTCAACAAGGCAAAACACTGGCCTTGGTGGGTGAATCGGGTTGTGGCAAAACCACGTTGGGCAAGAGCTTGTTGAACCTAATACCCGGCGGTAGCGGGCAGGTCATCATCAATGGTATAAAACTTGATAGCTTGACCGACGAAGAATTAAGACAACAACGCGCCAATATCCAGATAGTCTTTCAGGATCCCTTTTCGTCGATGAACCCAAGGATGCTGGTCGGAGATATCATCGCCGAAGGCATCAGGGCTTTGCATCCAACAGTCTGTTCATTAGAGCGCAAAGCGACAGTCCGGCAACTGTTACAGCAAGTCGATTTACCCGATGATTCGGCACTACGATACCCCCATGAATTTTCCGGCGGTCAGCGGCAACGAATTTGTATAGCGCGCGCCCTGGCGGTTAATCCCAAACTGATCGTATGCGATGAACCAACCAGCGCGCTGGATGTGTCGGTGCAAGCGCAAATTATTCAATTACTCAAAACATTGCAGCAGGAAAAAGGCCTAAGCTATCTATTCATTACGCATGATCTTGCCGTCGTTGCTGAAATCGCCGATGAAGTCGCCGTTATGTATCAGGGGAAAATTATTGAACACGGCAGCGTGGACCAGGTGCTTACGCGACCTCAACATGTTTATACAAAAAAGTTGCTAGAGGCTGTTCCGGTTTTGGATCTCGAAATATAATCCTGCAAATTTCAACCCCGTTTTGTGTTATCCTACTCGGCTAAATTTTGTTCAAAAAATTCTCATATCACTTTATGCGAACTCGAGTTAAAATTTGCGGCTTTACCCGGGCTGAAGATGCGGTTTATGCAGCTCACTTGGGCGTAGACGCAATTGGATTGGTGTTTTATCCCACCAGTCCACGACATGTGGATATTGAACAAGCAGTGAGGATTGTCAATGCCCTGCCTGCTTTTACCACAGTTGTAGCTTTGTTTGTCGACGAGCAGGAAGCACGGATACGTGAAGTATTGGCGGAGGTCCCGGTTGACTGTCTTCAATTTCATGGAGATGAGCCCGCCGAGGCTTGCAGAGCTTATGGCAAACGGTATATTAAAGCGATAAGAATGCAGGATGGTATTGATATTCGCGCTTTGGCACTCCATTATCATGATGCGGCGGGGTTATTGCTGGATGCTTATCATCCAGGCGCAAAAGGCGGAACAGGCAGTCAATTTGACTGGGAGTTGATCCCCAAGCAATGTAACCTGCCCATCATACTGGCTGGTGGCTTGGATGGAAATAACGCCAAACAAGCTGTGCAAACAGTAAGACCTTACGCGCTTGATGTGAGTAGCGGTGTGGAAGCAGAAAAAGGTATTAAAGACACGCTTAAAATGGCGGCATTTATAAAACAAGTTAATGATAGCGACAGAGTAACGACATGACCGAAAAATATAATATGCCCGATGAGCGGGGACATTTTGGTCCTTACGGTGGAATTTTTGTAGCAGAAACATTGATACCTCCCATTCAGGAATTAAATGCTGCCTATCACCAGTATTTAAGCGATCCGGAATTTATAGCGGAACTTGACGCTGATTTAAAATATTATGTGGGCCGGCCTTCGCCTTTGTACCATGCGCAACGTTGGAGTCGTGAACTGGGCGGCGCACAGATTTATTTAAAACGTGAAGACCTTAACCATACAGGTTCCCATAAAATCAACAATACGGTGGGCCAGGCATTATTGGCCAAACGCATGGGAAAAACGCGTATTATTGCTGAAACCGGAGCGGGTCAGCATGGTGTTGCAACAGCTACAGTTGCCGCAAGACTTGGGCTGGAATGCGTGGTTTATATGGGCGCCGTTGACGTTGCCCGGCAGTCTTTAAACGTGTATCGCATGAAGTTGCTAGGTGCAACAGTAGTCGCCGTTGAATCCGGTTCTAAAACCCTGAAAGATGCCTTGAACGAAGCGCTCAGAGATTGGGTAACCAATGTTGATAACACTTTTTATATTATTGGCACCGTTGCAGGCCCACATCCCTATCCGGCAATGGTGAGAGATTTTCAGGCGATTATAGGCCGTGAATCCAAACAGCAATGTCAGGAAGCAACAGGACGCTTACCCGATGCTTTAGTGGCTTGTGTGGGCGGCGGTTCAAATGCTATCGGTCTGTTTTATCCCTTTATTGAAGATGAATCGGTAAAAATGTATGGCGTTGAAGCTGCCGGTGATGGCGTTGCAACGGGGAGGCATTCAGCACCCTTATGCGCAGGCCGACCGGGCGTATTACATGGTAATCGTACCTATTTAATGGCAGATGATGACGGTGAAATTATCGAGACTCATTCTATTTCGGCAGGTCTTGATTATCCCGGCGTAGGCCCTGAACATGCGTGGTTAAAGGATACCGGACGGGCAACTTACGTTAACATAACAGACACCGAAGCATTGGATGGTTTTTATGCCTTAACGCGCATGGAAGGTATTATTCCTGCACTGGAATCCAGTCATGCCATGGCTTACACCATGAAACTTGCACCCACTATGAACAAAGACGAAGTTATCATTGTCAATCTGTCCGGTCGTGGCGATAAAGATATGCAAACAATGGCTAAACGTGAGGGGATAGAACTGTGAGTCGATTAGCTGCCAGATTTGAAGAAATTGCGAAAACGGGTCGCAAGGCTTTAATTCCGTTTATTACTGCAGGTGATCCAAGACCGGATTTTACCTTGCCGATGATGCATGCGATGGTTAAGGCAGGCGTTGATGTAATTGAACTGGGCGTGCCATTTTCCGATCCGATGGCCGATGGCCCAGTTATTCAACGCGCCAGTGAACGTGCCTTGGCTCATAAAATGAGCTTGAGACGAACCCTGGAGATTGCCACTGAATTCAGAAAAACCGATCAGGAAACTCCCGTTGTGCTGATGGGTTATTTGAACCCGATTGAAGCAATGGGTTATGAAGATTTTGCCAATGCCGCTCAACGCTCTGGGGTTGATGGTGTTTTAACCGTTGATTTACCTCCCGAAGAAGGGCTTGAATGCAGTGCTTTGTTAAAGGCGCGTGGTATTGACCCTATTTTTCTGTTAGCTCCTAACAGTAGCGATGAACGTGTCAAAAAAATGGATGCTGCGGGCAGTGGCTATATTTATTATGTTTCGCTTAAAGGTGTAACCGGTGCCGGGCATTTGAATACCGCGGATGTCGAGAGCAAGCTGCAACAAATCCGGGCGAATACGCGATTACCAATAGCTATTGGTTTTGGTGTAAAGGACGCAGAAACAGCAAAAACGATTGCCAATATAGGCGATGGCGTTGTTATCGGTAGCGCCCTGATTAGTAAAATTGAAACAAATCTGGATGATCTTGAACAAGCTAAAATCGATATCGTTGAATTGTTAACATCCATACGTCAGGCGCTGGATAGTTACAGGGCATAATGAAAAAGCACTATGGAGCATACGAATGAGTTGGTTTGAAATATTACTCCCCAAGACAATCAGAACAGAAAACTCCAGCAAAAAGGGCGCAGTACCTGAAGGATTGTGGACCAAGTGCCCGAGCTGTAATGCAATTCTTTATAATAATGAACTGGAAAAAAATCTCAGCGTCTGCCCAAAATGCGAACATCACATGCGTATTTCAGCAAGAACGCGTCTGGATATGTTTCTGGACGAAGAAGGACGTGAAGAAATCGGCAAGAATATCAAGCCTGTCGATCCGCTAAAATTCAAGGATACTAAAAAATATAAAGACCGGATTATTCAGGCGCAAAAACAAACCAAGGAAAATGATGCCCTGGTCGTCATGAAAGGACAGCTTAAAGGCAATGATATTGTTGTCGCCGCCTTTGACTTCAAGTTTATGGGTGGCTCAATGGGTTCAGTAGTAGGCGAACGTTTTGTTCGCGGTATCAACAAAAGTGTGGAACTAGGAATACCATTTATAGTATTTACCGCCAGTGGTGGCGCCCGAATGCAAGAATCATTGTTTTCGTTGTTTCAAATGGCGAAAACCAGCGCCGCATTGACCAAACTGTCCGACGCAGGACTTCCCTACATCTCTTTTTTGACTGACCCGACTATGGGTGGTGTATCTGCCAGTTTAGCCATGCTTGGAGATATTAATGTTGCAGAGCCTAATGCTTTGATTGGTTTTGCAGGACCCAGAGTTATAGAGCAAACCGTCCGTGAAAAATTACCCGAAGGTTTTCAACGTAGCGAGTTTTTACAGGACCATGGTGCGATCGACATGATTGTTGATAGACGTGAAATACGCGATACAATTTCCAGCATTTTGGCTATATTAATGGCGGGCAAAACAAAGGTATCTTTATCATTTGCACCATCTTCAGTGGACGTTGAAGCTAATAACGTTGCCGAACAAATGCCTGACCAGGAATAACTCACTCCAAGCAAGCTGCTAATGATGCGCTTTGATTCGCTAAAGGGTTGGTTGAACTGGCAAGAAAGCTTACATCCTTTAGCAATAGACATGGGATTAGAGCGGGCGGCACGGGTTTTTCATACACTTAATCCTGATTGTATCAAGCCACCCACAATTACTGTCGCCGGGACAAACGGAAAAGGTTCATGTATAGCTTATCTTGAAGCTATTTACAGGGCAGAGGGCTACCATGTTGGCGCTTATTCTTCTCCTCATATTTTAAAATATAACGAAAGAATAAAAATAGACGGCAAACCTGTATCAGATGAATTGATTTGCGAAGCCTTTGCAAGAATAGAATCGGTTCGAGGCAATACCTCATTAAGCTATTTTGAATTCGGCACACTGGCCGCACTGGATATATTCTGGCGTTCAGGTTTGGATATTCAATTGCTTGAAGTCGGCTTGGGCGGCCGGCTTGATGCTGTTAATATCGTCGACCCCAATGTATCGTTGATATCCAGTATCGGCATTGATCATGTAGACTGGCTGGGTGAAACTCGCGAAGCAATAGGACAGGAAAAGGCGGGTATATTCCGAACAAAAACTCCCGCTATAATCGGCGATTGCAATCCTCCCAAATCATTATTGCAAAGTGCATTTGATAAAGACGCACAACTATATTGTATCGGCAAGGATTTTGCCTATAAAAAACAGGCTACAAGCTGGGATTGGTTTGCGGGTGATCGGCGCATCAGCAAATTGCCTGAGCCGGGTTTAAAAGGAGAGCATCAATACCGCAATGCATCAGCTGTTATTTTAGCAGTGGAATTAATGGCAAAAAACCTGCCGGTAAGCGACAAGTCAATTCGAAGCGGACTTAAAAATATCCATCTGCCCGGCCGTTTTCAATTAATTAATGATAAAATCCCCATATTATTGGACGTTGGACATAATCCAGAGGCGGTCAAAACGTTAGTTGATTACCTGAATATGACCTTCCCCGGTAAAAGGATTCATGCGATTTTTTCAATGATGAAAGACAAGGACATAGCAGGCGTACTTGAAATTATGAATCCTGTAGTTTACGACTGGTATTTTGCACCGTTAGCCAATCCCAGAGCAGCAACCGAGCCACTCATGCGTGAGATTTTTTCACAAAGCCCGGTAGCCCGTGTATCCTTTGGATTTACCGGTTTTTCCGACGCATTTAATGCTGCTAAAAACTCATCGCTGGAAAACGATTTGCTACTGGTTTTTGGCTCCTTCTTTTTAGTATCTGATTGTTTGAATGAATTTGAAAAAGGTGAATTGACAAAATGAATCAAGAATTAAAACAACGGCTGATTGGTGCTGTAGTTGTTACAGCACTAGCGGCAATTTTTATTCCCATGCTATTTGATGATCCTGTTGATAATAGCGGTCAATCTGTTAGTGAACTGGCAATTCCAGCAACACCCGTTAGCACGGGTGAAGAGTCGGCAAATAAATTACCGACCAGCACTAATCAGGTTTTAAATACACCCGAGTCCAGGACTGAAACTGTAGTGAATACAAAAGAAGAAGCAGAACTGGCAACGAACAAACAACCTTCCTCAGATGAACCTTTTGGTGGTGAAACCGAAGCAGATACAGAAGAAGGAGTTGAACAACCAGTTGATGAACCAGATCAACCTATCGATGAACCAGCAAATTATAGCTCATCTCCATCTCTGGATACTGGTGTTGTAACCGAAACCAAAAAACCGGCCAAAACCCAAAAGCCCGTAAACAAAACCGAAACAAGCACACCTAAACAATCTGCAAAAGAAAAACCATTAACTGCAGCGACTGTTAATAAAGCTGAAAAATCAGTTGTTAAACCAGCAAAATCAAGTTCGGAATTAGGTCGTTGGTTCCTTCAGGCTGGTACTTTTAGTAAAAAAGAAAATGCCATGTCGCTCATGGAGACTTTACGTAAACAAGGACTACCAGTAACGCTGGAATCGACTAAGGGTTTATATCGCCTTAAAGTAGGCCCTTCCCTGGAAAAGAAACGTGCCCTTGAAATGAAGGCAAAGCTGGATAGTCAAAAAATCCAATCTATCCTGATCGCTGAGTAATTCTATATAAGCAATTTTATACATTTAACTTTGTACCCAAAGAAAATTAATGATCTGGATAGACTATGTCATTGCTGGACTGGTCCTTATTGCTTTTATAGTAGGATTTCTGCGCGGTTTTAAACTGGAAGTTTTTTCATTAGTACTCTGGTTGCTGTCTATCGTGGTCGGTTTAAGTTTTAGCCGAGAGTTTTCAGTTTTTCTGGAATCGAGTATCAGCAATTCCTTACCTAAAATCACAGCTTCGTTTACATTGTTATTTTTGATAACC
This sequence comes from uncultured Crenothrix sp., assembly GCA_964450225.1. Taxonomy (GTDB): domain Bacteria; phylum Pseudomonadota; class Gammaproteobacteria; order Methylococcales; family Methylomonadaceae; genus Methylobacter_C. The sequence goes on from CAYVFT010000005.1 coordinate 24,895, forward strand.
CAAATTGTTGGAAGTTTAATCCGGATGCTTTTGGGTAAATTGATTAAAAAAACCGAATTTACGATTATGGCTCGCTTGGGTGGAATGCTTTTTGGTATTTTACATGGCATGGCCGTTGTAGTGTTATTGGTCATGCTGGCCGGACTGACTTCCTTGCCGGATGATTTTTGGTGGAAAGAGTCAAGATTGTTGCCTCCATTTCAAATATGCGCGATTTGGATAAGAGACCATATTCCTTCAGCATTGGCTGAATATATTCATTATCGTTAACAATTACTTTTGAAATCAGGTAAAAATAATGTGTGGTATTGCTGCTATCGTTTCATATCAAGCTGTTAATCAGGAACTCTACGATGCGCTGACAGTCCTGCAACACCGAGGTCAGGATGCCGCAGGCATAGTCACGTGTGAACACGGACGTTTACATCTACGAAAAGATAATGGCTTGACCCGAGATGTATTTAATAATGCCCAGATGCTAAAGTTAAAAGGAAATATGGGTATAGCCCATGTTCGGTATCCAACAGCGGGTTGCACCAGTTCCGCTGAAGCACAACCATTCTATGTAAACTCCCCTTTTGGCCTAACGCTCGCGCATAACGGTAATTTGACCAATACCGAGGAGTTGAAAAAAGCCCTGTTTGTAGAAGATCAACGCCATATTAATACCGATTCAGATTCTGAGGTTTTATTAAATGTTTTTGCTCATGAATTACAAAGCCTGGGTAAACTTGATTTAAGTGTTGATGATGTCTTTCAGGCAGTAACCGGCGTTCACCGACGCTGCCGTGGCGCTTATGCGGTTGTCATTATGATCGCTGGCTTCGGAATTTTAGGTTTTAGGGATCCTCACGGCATCAGACCAGTGGTGTTTGGCAAGAGAGAGACCCCGCAAGGCTCTGAGTTTATGATTGCATCCGAAAGTGTTGCACTTGATGTGTTAGGCTTTGATCTTATTAGAGATATAGAGCCTGGTGAAGCAGTATTTATTGAAGAATCAGGGGTATTACATACCAAACAGTGCTCTGAAGTAAGAGACCATTGCCCTTGTATTTTCGAGTATGTCTATTTTGCTCGCCCTGATTCAATTATTGACGATATATCAGTTTACAAAGCACGTCTGCGTATGGGCGATAAATTAGCGGCAAAAGTACTTAGAGAGTGGCCTGATCATGATATCGATGTGGTTATTCCAATACCCGATACCAGTAGAACCTCAGCTTTGCAAATGGCTAACAAGCTGGGCGTTAAATTCAGCGAAGGATTTATGAAAAACCGTTATATCGGTCGAACTTTCATCATGCCTGGGCAAAAAATGCGGGAAAAATCGGTCAGACAAAAACTAAATGCCATTGGGCTGGAATTTGATGGTAAAAACGTCTTGCTGGTTGATGATTCGGTGGTAAGAGGTACAACCTCCGCACAAATTATCCAAATGGCTCGGGATGCGGGCGCTAAAAAAGTCTACTTTGCATCTACCGCGCCACCGGTACGTTATCCCAATGTTTATGGCATTGATATGCCAGCCGCCCACGAATTGATCGCGCATGATCGCACCGAAGATGAAGTCTGTGAGGCAATAGGTGCAGATCGCTTGATTTACCAAGATCTGAGCGATTTAATTGAAGCAGTTCGTAAAGGTAACCCAAATATTCAACATTTTGATACCTCATGCTTTAGCAAGGAATACATTACCGGCGACATCGATGATGACTATCTTGAGCGCACCGAGGCACTGCGTAATGACAATGCACAAGCCGAACGTAACTCCGAAAAATCAATTATAGAAATGTTATAAAATGAAAGATATAAACTGGAACGATTATTCTCTGGAAACGCAGGCTATAAGGGCCGGACATAAGCGCACTCATGAAGATGAGCACAGTATGCCGATTTTTGCGACTTCCAGTTATGTCTTTAAAAATTCCGAAGAAGCCGCTTTGCGCTTTACCGGGCAAAAACCGGGCAATATCTATTCTCGCTTTACCAATCCAACGGTCAATGCTTTTCAGGAAAGATTGGCATTAATGGAAAAGGGTGAACGCTGCCTGGCATTTGCCTCAGGCATGGCAGCGATTATGGCGGTTGGCATGGGACTACTCAAATCGGGCGATCATGTTGTATGTTCTCGCAGTGTTTTTGGCAATACCGTCTTAATGTTTCAGAATTATTTCGGCAAATTCGGGGTTGAAACCGATTTTGTCGATTTGGTTGATGCAACTGCCTGGGAATCAGCTATTAAACCAAACACCCGATTTTTATTTCTGGAAACACCTTCCAATCCCTTAATTGAAATCGCCGATATTTCTGTACTGGCCAATATTGCCCATGCACAAAATTGCCTGCTGATTGTTGATAATTGTTTTTGCACCCCCGTGCTGCAAAAACCCATCGAGTTAGGCGCAGATATTGTAATCCATTCGGCAACCAAATATATCGACGGACAGGGACGCTGCGTAGGCGGTGCCGTAATCGCCAGCGATGAAATAATCGAAAAGTCTATTTATCCTTATTTGCGTACCGGTGGCGCGACCATGAGTCCATTTAATGCCTGGGTATTCCTGTCTGGGTTGGAAACTTTGGCCGTCAGAATGAAAACGCACTGTGATAGTGCATTTGAACTGGCCAAGTGGCTTGAACAACAGCCCGGCATCTCCAGAGTACACTATCCCGGTTTGCACTCCCATGCACAACACGAATTGGCAAAACGCCAACAAAGTCATTTTGGAGGAATTGTCAGTTTTGAATTAAGCGGTGGCAAGGAACACGCATGGAAATTGATTGATGCCACGGAAATGGTATCAATCACTGCAAACCTGGGCGATGTTAAAACCACCATAACCCATCCGGCAACTACCACGCATGGCCGATTGACTCCTGAAGCCAGAGCCGCAGCGGGAATTAAAGATGGCTTGATCAGAGTTTCAGTGGGTCTGGAAGCTATAGCTGATATCAAAGATGATCTTTTAAAAGGATTGACGTAGAAACCCAAGCTTTTACGTCTCTGTTATTATTATCTCCTCTATGAACGTAGACGTCCTTTGTATTGGCCACGCATCATATGATCTTGTCTTTTCGGTCAATCATCATCCGGCCGAAGATGAAAAAATTTCCGCTGAAGACTTTCTCGGCTGCGGAGGTGGTCCCGCCGCCAATGCTGCCGTAACCGTTTCCAAACTGGGGTTAAAATCATCTTTCGCCGGCTATCTTGGACTGGATATTTATGGCGAAAAACATTACCAGGAATTCCTTGAATACGGAGTTCACACAGACCTTATTGTCCGAGATACCCACTCTACCCCGCTCTCTGCCATATTAGTAAAACCGGATGGAAAACGAGCCTTGATCAATTACAAAGGCGAAACCAAGCCTCTACCATCAGAAACTATTGATTTTTCTTCTGTCGCACCCAAAGTCGTTTTGTTCGATGGCCACGAACCGTATTTGTCTCAATCCCTGTTGGAGCGTACACAAAGTGAGAGTATTCCTAGCGTGCTGGATGCCGGCTCCGTGCATGAAGGAACTTTAGCCCTGATGAAGGAAGTAGATTATCTGGTTTGTTCCGAAAAGTTCGCCGGACAATTTGCTGGCGATGAAGAAGCAGCTTTAACTCGTTTGGGAGAAATTTCTCCTGCTGTGGTCATTACACTGGGCGAAAAAGGCCTAATTTGGCGACGAGGACTGGAGCACGGCGCCTTACCAGCATTTCCTATCAGCGCGATTGATACAACTGGCGCCGGCGATGCTTTTCATGGCGCATTTGCCGCAGCCGTTTCCTTGCGTATGAAATGGCAAGATATCCTGCGGTACGCAAGTGCCGCCGGATCATTGTGCTGCACAAAAATTGGTGCGCGCTCAGGACTGCCCTCTCAGGAAGAACATAGAGCGCTATTCGAGCGGCGAAAAGTTGACAATTTATAAAAAGATTTAATCAGCATTAACTCAGTATATCAGCATTATAATTTACAGGACGATCGAACAGTTCGAAATTGAAATTAACTTTTTCCTAATGTGCTCCAATAAAACGATGAAGCCGGCGGCGCTCTTTTTCATAAGGACAAAAAAGTTCCTTTGCAGGACCAAGAGGTTCATCACCAAGAAGACGCTGTTGCTCCTGCGTAAAAGCAGTATCATTGTAACTATTAATGACCAACTGAAACACATCTTTGACCTCGAACATGCACGTCATCGCTCGTTGCTCAATTACTTGTCGAACATCGTGAGTCGTGAATTCAAATGACTCAGACGGACGCAACGCCATCAATTGAGCGCATGCGCTTGAGTATTTCGGGTGAAGCATCAGCATTTATATCCACCTGGGTATACGCATAATCGCCACGCGACTTGTTGTATAGTTGCAGAATATTCAGACCAGCCTCTCCCAGAACGGATGATATTTGACCGCCTATATTGGGCACATTTTGATTGGCAATTGCCAGTCGTTCTCCTTCCTCGCTTGTTGAAATAACAAGTTCCGGAAAATTAACCGAGTTACGTATGGAAACATTTTCCAGAAATTCACGAATTTGATCCGCCACCATTGCGGCACAATTGTCTTCGGCTTCTTCCGTGGATACTCCCAGACTCAAAGCGGCTGCAGAATTGGCTACCTTTACGCCGATCGCGCCCCAATCCCAATACACCTAAAGTCTTGCCGGATAACTCAAAACCGGCGAGGCCAACAGCTTTGACCGATTCGGGAATCGGCGGGTTGTGCAGATTTAAAGAACGTAGCAAAATAGCATCGGGGCTATCGATTTGCGAGGCAATCTCAAAGCGCTCGCTTGGAAGCCTGTCCAGTCCAGCCCTAGATATATTGTTATAGGTCAAAATTTTAAACATTTAGATTCCCTTATTTTCGTCACAATTCATTTATGAATGCGGCTATCGCATCACATTCACGGCTACTTTGGCATTAGTTTAATCCAGGAATCTTATACCCCTTCCATCCGTAATAAGAGATGTATAAATAACAAAGAACCGGAATAAAAAAAGCATTTTGAATGCCGATCCGGTCTGCAAAAATTCCGTGTACAACTGGAAGGATAGCGCCTCCGACTATTGCCGCACATAAAATCCCGGAACCCTGTCCCGTATGTTTTCCTAAGCCGTTAACTGCAAGAGAAAAGATGGTTGGAAACATGATCGAATTAAACAGCCCCACTGCCAGAATAGTCCACATGGCAACAGAACCACTAACTATTATGGTCATTGCTACTAAAACAGCTGCGGTTACAGCGTTAAATGTAAGTACCTTATTGGGTTGGATTTTTTGCATGACTGCTGCGCCGATAAATCGCCCAATCATAGCGCCACCCCAATATAACGAAACATACTTTCCGGCATCCTTTTCCGCCAATCCGGCAATTGCCGGTTCTCCCAAAAAATTGATCAGAAAACTACCGATAGACACCTCACCGCCTACGTAAACAAAAATGCCAATAGCGCCTTGGACAAGATGTTTATAACCCCAGGCGCTATCATGTACCTCATTAAAATATGCCTTTTCAACGTTGGCAGGTTGTTGACCGGTGGATTTGATTACAGGTAATTTGATCACTGCAAAAATGACTGCAATAAAAAATAGAACCCCGGCAAGAAACAGATAAGGGTTTTGAACAGCTGCCGCTTGCGCAGCCTGATAAGCTGATAATTCATCAGCGTTGAGTAATTCAATTTCTTCCGCACTTTTTACTACCGTAGAAAGAATCAATAAAGCGCCAAAATAAGGGGCAATTGTTGTACCCAGGGAATTAAATGCCTGAGTCATCGTCAATCGACTTGAGGCGGTTTCCGGTTTTCCTAACAGGGTGACGTACGGATTAGCGGCAACCTGCAATAAAGTAACTCCCGATGCCAAAACAAAAAATGCAGTTAAAAATAAAGGATAGGAATGCTGACTTGCGGCAGGGTAAAACAGCAAACAACCAATGCCCGTTATAGATAATCCGGCAATGATCCCGCCTTTGTAATCGATTTTTTCAACCAAATAACCGCTTGGAACAGAAATAACAAAATAGGCAGTAAAGAAGCAAAACTGCACCAGCATAGCTTGTGTGTAATTCAGGGTAAATACCGCTTTCAAATGAGGAATCAAAATATCATTCAAACTGGTTATAAATCCCCAGATAAAAAACAGTGAAGTTAATAATGTTAAAGAGCCAAGAGATGGATTGCTTTCGGGGCCGTTCTGTAGATTGTCTGGTTGCTCTAAATCAGTCGCATTAGTCATTTAAACTTTGCCTATTGTTTTGTCACAGAGAAATTAATCGTTTCATTGCCAATAGTACCTTTAACCCGGACGGTCCGGAATCAATAAATAGGTTTTGATTACTAAAATTATTAGCGCCCATCATCATGTTTCTAAAAAAACATTCTGCAAATCTTGTCAAATGAAAGAGTACTAATGCTATTTCCGACATCCATAAAGGCGTGAAGCAGCGTCAATTTTGGAGAGCATGATTTTAGTGAATTATGTATCAGCCAATATGAAATTGGCTATATCACTTTAACTGGACTATTTTCTGAATGGAATAGAGTTTGCTAATTGAACAGAATCATAACTTCTTTGCCTATAACCCTGTAGTCATAGACAAGAAGCTCTTGAAGTGAAGCTTTATTTATATTTTATAACCCGGTTTTGGATAGTAACTGTTTACTCTACGGTAACAGATTTAGCCAGATTTCTCGGCTGGTCTACATCTGTGCCTTTCAAGACGGCAACATGGTAGGACAATAACTGCAAAGGAATAGTATAGATAATCGGTGAAATCTCATTTTCAACTTGCGGTACCTTTACAATCTGTACATTTCCATCATGGGCAGAGGCTAATGTTTCATCCATAAAAACAATCAATTGTCCGCCCCTGGCACTCACTTCCTGAATATTTGATTTCAGTTTTTCCAATAGACTGTTGTTCGGCGCAACGGTAATAACCGGCATGTCTGCATCGATTAAAGCCAATGGGCCGTGTTTTAACTCACCTGCTGGATAGGCCTCAGCATGGATATAGGAAATTTCTTTTAATTTTAACGCGCCTTCCATTGCTATCGGGTAATGGGTTCCTCTCCCTAAAAATAGGGCATGTTGTTTTTCAGCAAATTGTTCGGCTAATGTTTTAATTTCATTATCTAACTGCAATACTTTTTCAATTTTTCCCGGTAATTGGAATAATTCCGAGGTAATTTTTTGCTCCAGTTTTTCAGTCAGTTGAAACCGCCTGCCAATAGCAATGACTAGCAGCATGAGAGTAGCCAATTGTGTCGTAAATGCCTTGGTCGATGCGACACCAATCTCTGGGCCGGCTCGGGTCATTAATACCAGATCGGATTCCCTGATCAATGAACTTTCCGGCACATTACAGATAGCTAATGAATATTTAGCCCCAAGTTTTTTAGCTTCCTGGAGTGCCGCCAGGGTATCTGCTGTTTCTCCGGACTGAGAGATGGTTACAATCAGGGTATCTGGATTGATTACTGGATTTCTATAGCGGAATTCACTAGCGACTTCGATGCTGCAAGGTACGCGGGCCAGTTTTTCAAACCAGTATCGTGCTACTAAACCTGCGTGATAACTCGTACCGCAAGCTAAAATTTGTACTGATTTTACTTTGTCGAATACTGCTGTGGCATTGTGCCCAAATGAACTTTCTTGCAAGCGGTTATTAATGAATCTGCCTTCCAGAGTTTGCGAAATTGCATAAGGCTGTTCATAAATTTCTTTAAGCATGTAATGACGATAGTCGCCCTTATCAACCGAATCTGCTGTCAGTTGGCTTTCTTTAATTGGACGGCTAACGACATTGTCATCTGCATCGTAAATAACTAGTTTATTTATTCTTATCGAGGCAATGTCACCATCTTCCAGAAAGATAAAGCGTTGGGTAACTGGGAGCAATGCCGCTACATCCGAGGCGACAAAATATTCACCTATACCAACACCGATTACTAAAGGACTGCCCTTCCTGCACGCTACTAGTGCCTCAGGTTCTGCTGTACTAATTATCCCCAGAGCATAAGCTCCCTCAAGTTTTTTTATGGTATGTTTGACAGCATTTAATAACCCATCAGTGAATTCCATGGCGTGATAAATTTGATGCACAATAACTTCGGTATCTGTTTCTGAAGTAAACTCGTAGCCATTTTCTATTAGCGTTCCACGCAGATGTTCATGATTTTCAATAATACCGTTATGTACTACCGCGACTTTATCTCTGCAGAGATGCGGATGCGCATTAGCTGTACTGGGTTTACCATGAGTTGCCCATCGGGTATGCGCTATCCCAACATTGCCTGAAATGGGATCAGCCTGTAACAACTCCTCAAGACCTTTCACCTTACCCAGTTCCCTTTTCCGGTATATTGTCCGGTTATTGATAACCGCCAACCCTGCTGAATCATAGCCCCTATATTCCAACCGTTTTAAACCCTCCAGTAATATGGGCACTATATTCCGCTGAGCAATTCCCCCTACAATTCCACACATATTATTTTTCCTGTTTAACGGGTCGTTGCCATCCTGTAAGAGAAATCTGTTTTACTCTGCTTAAGGTCAACTGATTCTCAGGACTGTCTCTAGTGATTGTTGATCCTGCACCTATCGTGGCATTTTTTCCTACGGTTACTGGTGCGATTAATTGGGTATCCGAACCAATAAAAGCGCCATCTTCAATGACCGTTCTGAATTTGTTAACGCCGTCATAATTGCAAGTAATGGTTCCAGCGCCGATGTTGACTTTACTACCCACAGTAGCATCACCAATGTAGCTTAAATGATTTATTTTGCTAGATGCCGCTACAGATGATTTTTTGATTTCAACAAAATTACCGATGTGCACATATTCGGCCAAAACAGTTTCTGGACGTAGCCTCGCGTAAGGACCGATTCTACTACCTTGGCCGATAACAGCATTTTCTATGAAGCAATTTGAGAGGATTTCTACGTTATCGCCAATAATGGAATCTTTTATATGTGTATTGGCTCCTATTTTGACATTGCTTCCGATGCTGTTTGTGCCCTCGAAAATGACATTAACATCACATACTATATCTATCCCCAGTTTTTCAATTGAACCTCGGAGGTCAAAACGTGCTGGATCTATTAATGTGACGCCCTGTTCCATCAATTGATAAGCTTTTTCCAGCTGATATACTCGTTCCAGATGACTGAGATGTATGCGATTGTTGACACCCAGGACTTCATCAATCGTTTCCGGCTGATTCGTTACAATAGAAATCCCGTCGGCAACCGCCATTTCAATAACATCGGTTAAATAATATTCACCTTGGGCGTTATTGTTATTTAATCTTTTCAACCATTTTTTTAATTTATCTCCTTGTACCGCCATAATACCGGTATTAACCTCCTTAATAAGTTTTTCAGTCACTGAAGTATCTTTTTCTTCAACAATTTTTGTTACTTGTCCAGATTTATCCCTGACTATCCTGCCGTAGCCAAATGGATTTTCGAGATTAACTGTAAGCAAAGCAAGTGACTTGTCATTTACGTTTGCAATTAACCGCTTTACTGTATTAAGTTTTAATAAAGGTACGTCACCATATAGAATCAAAACAGTATCTGAATCAGCAATTTGATCACTAACCTGTTGCACGGCATGGCCCGTGCCTAACTGCTGTTTTTGTTCAATCCAAGTGGCGTCTAAATCCTTTAAGGTGTCTCTCACCAGATCTGCACCATGACCATAAACAATTCTAATAGCGTTGTTATTCAACTGGCTGCTCATTTCATAGACATGCTGTAGTAGCGGCCTATTGGCAATTTTATGTAAAATTTTGGGCAGTTCGGACCGCATTCGCGTGCCTTTACCCGCAGCAAGAATAATGGTCGTAATTTTCATTTCAAATCCTGTTAAACAAAAAAGCCCGATAGCGCTTCTCCGTTATCGAGCTTTTTAAATATAGTAGAGTCGCTATTATCTTACAAGCAACAATCGCGCGTATCTTTACTGTTATCCACCGCGTTTTCTTAGCCTATCCAGGGTTCGCAATTGCATAACAGCTTGCGCCAATTGCGCCTGCGCTGTTGCGTAATCAATTTTACCCGATTTATCAGCCAAAGCTTCTTCAGCTTTAGCTTTGGCATCCAATGCAGCTGCTTCATCTATATCTTTAGCCCTAATTGCCGTGTCCGCCAAAATAGTAACCAGATGAGGCTGCACCTCTAAAAGACCGCCTGATATATAGAACGGATAACTTTCAGTATCACTTACTTTTACCCGAACTTCACCAGGGTTAAGCTTTGTTATTAATGGAGCATGCCGAGGTGAAATACCCACTTCCCCAAGTTCAGCGGGAGCAAAAATCATTTCCGCAAGTCCGGAAAAGATTTCCTTTTCTGCACTTACAATATCTACATGTACGGTCATGGTCATTTTATTACCTGTTTCATTCCCCTCTCTGCAATTAGGCAGAGAGAAACATACATTAGCCTTTTATTGCCTTAGCTTTTTCAAGCACTTCGTCTATAGTGCCTACCATATAAAAAGCTTGTTCAGGAATAGCATCGTATTCACCGTCAATAATCCCTTTAAAACCGGCAATGGTATCTTTCAAAGATACATATTTACCTGGAGAACCGGTAAAAACTTCAGCAACAAAGAAAGGTTGAGATAAGAATCTTTGCATTTTGCGCGCTCTTGCCACGATCAGCTTATCCTCTTCAGATAATTCATCCATACCCAGAATTGCAATAATATCGCGCAATTCTTTGTATCGTTGCAAGATACCCTGAACTTTACGTGCAACATCATAGTGTTCCTGACCTATAACTAAAGGATCGAGCTGACGACTGGTTGAATCCAGTGGATCAATAGCGGGATAAATGCCTAACTCAGCAATTTGACGAGATAACACGACGGTCGCGTCAAGGTGAGCAAAGGTTGTTGCCGGTGATGGATCGGTCAAGTCGTCTGCCGGTACATAAACCGCCTGGATAGACGTAATAGAACCGGTTTTAGTTGAAGTAATGCGTTCCTGTAAAACACCCATTTCCTCTGCCAATGTAGGCTGGTAACCCACCGCTGAAGGCATACGACCCAGCAACGCCGATACTTCAGTACCTGCCAGTGTGTAACGGTAAATGTTATCAACGAAGAATAAAACGTCACGCCCTTCATCACGGAAATATTCCGCCATTGTTAAGCCGGTCAAGGCAACCCGCAGTCTATTTCCAGGCGGCTCATTCATTTGCCCATAAACAAGCGATACTTTGTCGATAACGTTCGAATCTGTCATTTCGTGATAGAAGTCATTACCTTCACGAGTTCGTTCACCAACGCCCGCAAACACAGAGTAACCGCTGTGTTCGATAGCAATGTTACGAATCAGTTCCATCATGTTAACGGTTTTACCAACACCCGCGCCACCGAATAAACCAACTTTACCACCTTTGGTAAAGGGACAGACTAAATCAATAACCTTTATGCCGGTTTCCAGCAATTCGTTAGCGGCAGCTTGTTCTGCATAGCTTGGCGCTTCACGGTGGATACCCCATTTTACTTTTTCACCGATAGGTCCTTTTTCGTCAATAGGCTGACCCAGGACGTTCATTATACGACCCAGAGTTTCTTGACCCACTGGCACAGAAATAGGTGAGTTAGTATTATCAACAATCAAATCTCTGCTTAAACCATCGGTACTACCCATAGCAATAGTTCTGACTACGCCATCTCCTAATTGCTGTTGTACTTCCAGTACAAGATCTTTGCCTACTACGTTTAAAGCATCATATACTTTTGGCAGGTCTGCACGCGAAAACTCCACGTCAACAACCGCGCCGATAATTTGAACGATTTTACCCGAACTCATTGAGTTTTCCTCTAAGTGTTGTGTCATTTTTTGCTTTGGCTGCTCCGCTCAGCACAAGCTCGACCATAAAAGGGCTTGTAACTGAGTGAAACCGAAGCACTTAAACAGCTGCGGCGCCAGCAACAATTTCTGAAATTTCCTGAGTGATAGCCGCTTGTCTGGCCTTGTTGTAAATCAGTTGCAACTCGCCGATAAGATTACCGGCGTTATCTGAAGCACTCTTCATGGCAACCATTCTGGCTGCCTGCTCACAGGCATTATTTTCAACCAGACCCTGGTAAACCTTGGATTCGATAAAACGAGTAAATAAATGATCCAAAACCTCTTTAGCATCAGGCTCATAAATATAATCCCAATGCCCACTCAGATTTTCGTCAAGTTCACAAGCCACTGCAGGTAGTATCTGTTCAATAGTGGGCCTCTGAGTCATGGTGTTCACGAATTCATTGCTAACTACATACAATTGATCGATTCTACCCGACTCATAAGCATCTAGCATGATTTTTATGACGCCGACTATGTCTTGCGGGTGCGGAGCATCACCTAATTTAGTAACCTGACCGACTAAATTTACTTTCAAATTACTAAAAAAACCGGAAGCTTTTGTGCCAATTGTACAAACATCGACTTCAATGTTTTCTTTGTCCCATTGCATTAAGTAGGTTAGCGTCTTTCTGAATAAATTTGAATTCAGTCCACCGCACAACCCTCTATCGGAGCTCACGACAATAATCCCAACTCGTTTAATATCCCGAGCGATGAGATAAGGGTGTTTATACTCTGGATTGGCTTGAGCCAAATGCTTGATTATCCGGCCAATTTTTTTAGAATAGGGCCTCGTTGCCTGCATTCTGTCTTTTGTTTTACGCATTTTACTCGCAGCAACCATCTCCATTGCCCGAGTGATCTTTTGAGTATTCTTAATGCTCCCGATCTTTGTGCGTACTTCTTTACCAACAGCCATTTGAAGACCCTTTTACCAACTATGAGTTTTAACGAAAGTTTCAATGGCTGTTTTTAAGCCACTACTGATGTCATTACTATAATCGCCAGTTGCATTTATGTTGTTTATCAATTCAGAGTGTTCTGATTTCATATACAACTGTAAAGCCGCTTCAAAATCGAGCACCTTATTCACTTCTATGCTATCAAGGAAGCCTTCATTAGCGGCAAACAATGAAACTGCCATTTGTGCGACAGACATTGGCGAATATTGATTTTGCTTCATCAATTCCGTAACTCGCTGGCCACGTTCAATTTGTTTGCGAGTGCTTTCATCCAGGTCCGAAGCGAACTGTGCAAAAGCCGCCAACTCGCGATACTGCGCCAAATCAAGACGCGTACCACCGCCTAATTTCTTAATGATCTTTGTCTGCGCTGCACCACCCACTCGCGATACCGACAAGCCCGCGTTTACGGCTGGACGGATGCCTGAGTTGAATAAATTGCTTTCAAGAAATATCTGACCATCGGTAATAGAAATAACATTGGTAGGCACAAAAGCGGAAACGTCACCCCCCTGGGTCTCAATAATTGGCAAGGCTGTTAATGAACCCGTCTTACCCTTTACCTTGCCGCCAGTGAGCTTTTCAACTTCATCAGCATTAATACGAGATGCTCTTTCCAGCAGGCGAGAATGCAAATAGAATACGTCACCTGGATATGCCTCACGCCCAGGCGGACGCCGTAACAATAAAGAAACCTGACGATAAGCCCAAGCCTGCTTGGTCAAATCATCATAAATAATCAGCGCATCTTCACCACGATCCCTGAAGAACTCGCCCATTGAACAGCCGGTATACGGTGCGATAAATTGCAGCGCGGCTGATTCGGACGCAGATGCCGAAACGATAATGGTATGCTCCATTGCGCCATGCTCTTCCAACTTGCGCACAACGTTAGCAATTGATGAGCGTTTTTGACCGATAGCCACATAGATACATTTAATGCCTGTACCTTTTTGATTAATAATGGCATCAATCGCAATCGCTGTTTTACCGGTTTGTCTATCGCCAATAATTAATTCACGCTGACCACGGCCAATCGGAATCATGGCATCAATAGACTTCAGTCCGATTTGAACCGGCTGATCAACTGATTGGCGGGCAATTACGCCTGGCGCGATTTTTTCAATAGGGGCTGTTTCGGAAGTTTCAATAGCACCTTTACCATCGATAGGATTACCCAGCGCATCAACCACACGTCCCAGCAATGCCTCTCCAACAGGCACTTCCAAAATTTTTCCGGTACATTTTACAGTATCACCTTCAGTGATGTGCTGGTATGGACCTAATACCACCACACCCACTGAGTCTCTTTCAAGATTTAGCGCCATCCCAAAGGTATTGCCCGGGAACTCAAGCATCTCGCCTTGCATAGCTTCAGAAAGACCATGTACTCTTACAATACCGTCAGTCACGCTAACTACGGTACCTTCTGTGTGCGCTTCGGCACTCAGATCGAAGTTTTCGATCTTCTTTTTAATCAGATCGCTTATTTCAGATGGGTTTAATTGCATGTGCTTTTTCTCACTCTAAAGTTAGAGCCTTTTTGCTAATTGTTGAAGCCGGCCTCTTATAGATCCGTCAATTACTCTGTCGCCCGCTCGTACGAGAACGCCACCAATTAATGACTTATCCACGGTTACATTTATATGGATTTTTTTACTCAGGGTCTTTTCCAGTGTTGTTATTAAATCGTGCTTTGCTTCCTTGGATAAGGAATAAGCAGTGAATACTTCAACTTCAACATAACCCTCATCTTCTGCTTTTAAGACTTCGAAAAGCTTTGCAATGGATGGCAATAAACCTAACCGATTGTTATGAACCAGCAATTTTAGAAAATTTTCATTTTCTTCATTTACGTGCCCCTGGCAAATATCCAGCATAAGTGCTGTTAACCTTGGTTTGTTCACCTTGGGATTATCGACTACAACGGAAATGTCTTCATTCTTTAGGACAGCTGACATAAACGCCAAGCACTGCGACCACTTTGCAGTCGCATGAGTCTCCTTGGCTCTTTTAAATATAGCTGCTGCGTAAGGCCTTGCTAACGTTGCCAGTTCGCTCATTTGCTGCTTATCCTAATTGATTAGAGACTTTGCTAATAATGTCCTGGTGCTTAGCTTTATCAATTTCTGCACCCAGAATCTGTTCTGCAGCACTTAAAGCCAAGTCAGCCACTTCTTGACGCAAACCTTCTTTAGCCTGCTGTATTTCCTGTTCAATTTGTGCTTTTGCTGCAACAATCAAACGATCACCTTCTTTTTTAGCGGCGTCTTTTGATTCTTCAACAATTTCATTCGCACGCTTCTGAGCTAGGGTAACAATCTCTGAAGACTGTTCTTTAGCTTCTTTTAAAACACCCTTGGCTTTTTTCTCCGCTAAAAGAATTTCTTCCTGACCTCTTTCAGCAGCGGCTAAACCATCGGCAATTTTCTTTTTACGTTCTTCTAGAGAGTCAAATAAAGGCGGCCAAATGTACTTCATGGTAAACCATACCAGAAGTGCAAATGTTATCATTTGCCCAATCAGAGTAGCATTGATACTCACGATGCGTTCCTCTTGTTGCTATTGAAATTAGACAGCTTGGTTAGCCCGCAGCCGCAGCTTGTACAGCAGACAGGAATGGATTTGCGAAAGTAAAGAATAACGCCAAACCCACGCCAATCATTGTTACCGCATCCAACAGACCGGCAACCACAAACATTTTTACTTGCAGCATGGGAACCATTTCCGGTTGTCGTGCAGCGCCTTCCAGAAATTTCCCGCCCAATAGACCGAAACCTATAGCAGTTCCTAAAGCGCCCATACCAAGAACCAGACCCACTGCGATAGCAGTCATGCCTTGCACGTCAGCAATTAATTTTGCAATTTCCATGAAACCTCCAAACGGTTAGTTAAGTATTAATAAAACAGGTGAACAATGATCAATGATCTTCATGCGCCATACTCAGGTAAACAATAGTCAACACCATGAATATAAAAGCTTGAAGAGTAATGATTAATATATGAAAGATTGCCCAGGGGAAACTCAATACCGGTTGAATATACCAGGGTAGCAAGGCAATCAGAATAAAAATCAATTCGCCAGCGTACAAGTTTCCGAATAAACGAAGCGCCAGTGAGATTGGTTTTGCTATTTCTTCTACTAATTTCAACAGCAGGTTGAACGGTAACAACCAAGGTCCAAAGGGCTGAAACATTAGTTCTTTAGCGAAACCCCAAGGACCTTTAATTTTGATGCTGTAAAAAATAATCAAGCAAAAAACCGAGATAGACATGGCAAATGTCGCATTCAAATCAGTACTAGGCACTACCCGCAGGTATTCGATACCCATAAGATTTCCAATCAACGGCAATATATCTACGGGAAATAAATCCATAAAATTCCATAGAAATACCCAGCAAAATATAGTTAATGCCAACGGTGCGATTAACTTACTTTTTCCATGAAAGCTATCTTTAACCTGGTTATCGACAAACTCTATTAGCATCTCTGTAAAATTCTGCACTAATCCAGGCACACCCGAAGTTGCCTTTTCTGCTGCCATCTTAAAGAACCAGACAAATAAGCTTCCTAATACGACTGAGAAAAACAAGGTATCAAGATGCAACGTCCAAAACCCCTCACCAACATGTAGCGGAGTTAAATGATGAATAATATAGCCGGTCGCACCTTCGGCGGCATGAGCTTCGGTAGCCATCGTTCCTCTCTAAAAAAATGAATAATATCAGCGCATCAATAGCGCGAACCAAAAAACCGATAATGCTGCTATGTATCCAGCTAACAGCGGTAATATTTCTATGTGTGGGACTTTAAAAATCATTATGAACAGAGCTGCTGTTAATAATAATTTACCTGACTCTCCTGCATAAAAGGAGTTTACAATTTTTCGTGCCGGCTTTCCGGAGGCTCTGTATACCCGCAATGCAAAATACAAGTTTGGAACAAAAGCTGCCACTCCTCCTAAAGCACTTGATACACCTTGATTCCAACCACCGGCAATGGCAAAGGCAGCAGTGATTATCAGTATTATCAGAATTTGATACCTTAAAATCTTACTGACAGTAGATAGTTTTCTATCTGTCACCGGGTTCCCCAAACAGAAAAGCCTGTGGATTATAGCTAGCAGCCTTCATTAAATCAAGGTTGATTAAAATCAAGCAATAAACTTATAGCTTTCATAGGCCTATTTTATTACTACTCGGTACCTGTATGTTGCCCAAAAAAACATTCATCACGTCCAATTGGGCCGAAAAGCAATCCATATCTATTTCTCTTTACCGGAAAAGCGTCAATTCATGAAACTCATTTGGGATGCCAAACTATAAACAGCTTATTGTTCATAATGATCAACAACTCTGGGTAACTAATATAATACCTAATACCACCAGGCATGTGCCGACAAAACGTATGACTGAAAATGCTTCGCCGAGCAAAAACACGCCAAACAATGCTGTAAGAATAAAACCCAGGCCTACAAAAGGATAAGCAATACTTACATCGATCTTGGCCAGTACCCCCAGCCAAAGCACTGCACCCAGCGCGTAGAATATAAGACCTAGCCACACATACAAATTGGAGGCAACTGCGATAACGATTTCCAGCCAGCCGCCGTTTAGTCCCTGCTGCACAGCCGGTGAAGACATGCCTTGTTTTAAGGTAACTTGAGCAATTGCAGAAATAGTGACGCTGATAAAAATCAGCGTTAAAACCGTCCAGGAAATTGTCATTTCTTTCATATCGATACCAGCGTAACCATCATCATGTTAATAAAAACGATCCAGCTGGCCTGGTCTTTTAAACTAAAGATCAGAGGATCATCGTGCATTTCACCACGTGAGGTTTTTAACCATAGCCGAGACACCCAGTAAGCCATCAATGGGCATAACAGCCACAATAAAACCGGGTAGGTATATTTGCTAACGCTCTCCGGGCTGCTGATAAATAAGGCGAGCACCAGTATCGATATATAACCTGCGGCCACACCCATCGCGCTGAGCATAGCATAATCGGAGACATGATAATCCCGGCCTTTCATCGTTTCGCGCGATAAGCGCTGCATGGCGATTAATTCGGTGCAGCGCTTGATTAATGCCAGACTGAGAAAAATAAACATCGAAAATCCCAGCAGCCACGATGACAGTGGCACCTCAATGGCATAAGCTCCCGCTACAATACGAATGGTGTAGAGTGAAGCCAGCAATAACACATCGATAAGTACAATTTTCTTAAAGTAAAATGAATAACTGATAGTTAATCCCAAATAGGCAAGCAACGTAAACAGGAAGTGATCGGACAGCTGGACTGCCAGGCCAAAACCAGCAACGAACACAGCTATCATGCCCAGAATACCGGAAGCCAAACTGATATTGCCGGCTGCAAACGGGCGTTTATATTTGCGCGGGTGATGCCTGTCCGGAATCAGATCAAGCAAATCATTGAGCAAATAAGTGGCGGAGGCAACCAGACCAAAGGCGGTAAATGCTGCGGCTATTTCGGCGATTGCCGGGAAAGTAAATGCATGCGCCGTCAAAATAGGCACACCCAGCAATACGTTCTTGGCCCATTGGTGTATCCGAAGTGCTCGCAGCCAGGTTTTTATTATCGGCGGACGATCATCAAACACCTGTTGCACTTCATATCCACGCTTCCTGGCCCCATTGATTACGCCAATATCAGGATTGACAACGATGGCTCGGCGCGCCATATCCCAAATAGAAAAATCAACACGTTCATTGCCTGCGTAGTCGAATGCCGAACCATTGCAGCTGGCTAGTATAGCCTCCAACTTACGCGCGCCTTTTAAATTACGATGCCCATCACTGGCTAATACTTGTTTGAAAATCCCCAGCCGTTTTGCAACCGGCTCAGCCAAACAGCGATCAGATGCAGTTGCCAGGTATAAAGCCCGTCCGCTCTTTGCTTCGCCATGTAAAAACTCGACGAACTCTTTTTGTAACGGCAAAACCTCAAAGTCCAATACAGTGCGCCGCGCTATTTCTTGCTTAAGATGCGCCTTCCCGGATGCCAGCCAGTACAGCATTACCAGCAACATCCACGGCTGTTTTTTTAACAAAAAGAAAGCACTCTCAATTAATAAATCAGTTTTGATAAGGGTTCCATCGAGATCAACAAAAAGCGGCACCGAATCACGAGTTGCGCCGGATGGATCGGGCAGAGGTTGTTCTTGAAAGACATTTTGGCTCATATATATGAATCTTGCGTTAGCCTAATTTCCGCTTCGCGGTATTTTTCCGCACAGTACGCCGCCACTTCAGCAGGTAAAGTCGGACCTGGCGCTGTTTTATCCCAATCCAGCGTTTCCAAATAATCGCGAATATACTGCTTGTCAAAGCTGGGTGGACTGATCCCCACCTGGTACTGATCAGCTGGCCAGAACCGTGATGAATCTGGCGTTAAAGCCTCGTCAATCAGATATAAAATTCCGGCATCATCAATACCGAATTCAAATTTGGTATCTGCAATAATAATGCCGCGTTCCTTGGCATAAGCTGCTGCTTCTTTATACAATTTCAAACTGGCATCACGCACTTGCTCCGCCAGTTCTTGTCCCATCAACTTAACGGTTTGTTCAAAAGAAACGTTTTCATCATGCTGATCAACAGCGGCTTTAGTCGATGGCGTGTAAATGGCTTCCGGTAATTGCTGCGCTTGCTGTAAACCCTCAGGTAATTTGATACCACAAACAACGCCTGATTTTTGGTAATCTTTCCAGCCGGAACCTATAAGATAGCCACGCACTATCGCTTCAACCGGCAGCGGCTTTAATTTTTTAACCACGATAGCTCGCCCTTCTATCTGGGCACGCTCAATAGCTTCAGGTACAACCTGTTCCAAGGGAATGCTGGCTAAATGGTTAGGCATAATATGCTGCAATTTTTTAAACCAGAAATTGGAAATACGGGTTAAAACACGACCTTTGCCAGGAATTGGATCAGGCAAAATAACATCAAATGCCGAAAGCCTATCCGTTGTCACTATTAACATGTGCTTATCGTCAACATCATAAATATCACGCACTTTTCCACGAGCGCGTAGCTTTAGAGAAGACAGTGCTGATTGGTATAGAGCTTCTGGAGCGGTCATAAGTCCTCGCTAAGTTTTGAAATTGAGTTAATAATGTTATTTTATCATTATTCTTAACGGAACAGGATTGATAACGATGAGCTGGTTTAGCACGGTTGTGGGCGGAGCATTTGGATTCTTGCTGGGCGGGCCTTTAGGCGCCATTTTAGGAGCGTCATTTGGACATCAGTTTGGCAAGGGCTTAGAAGGTATAGAAGCTATTGAAACGCTAAACCCCGGCGATCAACATCGAGTACAAATGGCATTTTTTACCGCCACCTTTTCAGTCATGGGCCATATTGCCAAGGCTGATGGCCATGTCTCCCGAGAAGAAATTTCGCTGGCCAATCGTGTCATGAATGAAATGTCTCTGACTAGCGACATGCGGGCTACCGCGATCAATCTTTTTCAACAGGGGAAACATGCAGATTTCCCGCTGGATGATGTCTTGGCTCAATTTTACAAAGAATGTCATCGACGCACCGATTTAATTCGCATGTTTTTGGGAATCCAGCTGCAGGGAGCTTTTGCTGACGGCGTTTTGGCTGTTAGCGAGGAAAAGCTGCTCTTGCATATTTGTAATCAACTGAGAATTTCCCGCTTTGACTATGAACGCATAAAAATACAGTTGCAAGCTCAACAAAGGTTTCAGGGACGCGGCTCCTACACCCAAAATACTTCACATAAAACCAGACTGCAAGATGCTTACAGCGTTTTAGGCTTGACACCTTCCGCCAGCAAGGCTGAAGTCAAAAAAGCCTATCGACGCTTGATGAACCAAAATCACCCGGATAAATTGGTCGCCAAAGGATTGCCCGAAGAAATGATGCGACTGGCTAAAGAAAAGACTCAAAAAATCAGTAAAGCCTACGAGACTATTCAGAAGTCGGGTTAATAATTTTTAAGTTGTATTCGTCTCATTTACGCATTCATATTCGTTTTAATCGGATGGAACAAGCCAAGCGACTAAATCATTACTAACAGGTTATTGGGTGTTAGAATACAAGACTTAATGGATCTACAGGATCTGGATTTACATTGCCTCCAAAATGAAGACAATCCCAACATCGTTAACCATACTTTTTATTTGAGGACACTATGCGGAACCTGAAGTTTTTACCCGCGATAATTGGAGCGACACTTGTCATCGTTATCTTTATATATGTTGCCTTCCATTTCATATTTCTTGATCTGTTTGTTGACTTATGGTGGTACCAATCATTAAAACTTGAAGCCTACTTCTGGCTAAGACTACTCTACAAGTTCTTTCTTTCAGGCGGAGTAACCTTAGCGTTCTTTGCCATTTTCTTTTTTCACTTCTGGATCGCATCCCGTTATCTGGGCTTAAACCCGCCAGATGAAGTTCTTAATAACCTGGATAAACGTCGGCGATTTCAGCGCTTTGCCGATGTCTTCATGAGTGGATCAGTAAAAGTTTACACGCCGATTTCATTAGCGCTGGCTATATTTGTCGCCATACCTTTTTATAACCAGTGGGAAGCGTCATTACTTTACTTTTTTGGTAGTGATTCGGGGGTAACCGAACCAGTTTACGGAAATGATGTCAGCTTTTATATGCTGTCTTATCCGATCTACATGCTGATTCAGAAAGAACTACTAACTACCGCGATTTTAATATTTTGTACGGTTGGGGTTCTGTATTGGCTGGAACATATTTTTGTACCCGATCAAATTAAAGAATTCCCTTTGGGCGCCAAAGTTCATTTAACTATTTTAATCGGCTTTGTAGTCGCATTTGTGGTCTGGGGATTCATGCTGCAACGATTTTCACTGCTTTATACCGATACACACGAGCCGGTGTTTTATGGCCCGGGATTTGTAGAAATACGCTATAAACTGCCGCTTATATGGCTGGGAATAGTTACCTTTCTAGCAACAGCACTGACCGCTATCCTGTTTATTTTTTCAGAAAAGCATCGTATCAAAGCGCCATTTTTAATATCACTCACCGTTTTCCTCTGTGTTTTAGGGTTGCCGGAGGTTCAATTTATACCTGATTTAATCCAAAAATTTATTGTCAATCCCAATCCGGTTAAATCAAATAAATCGTTTATGCAACACAATATTGACGCGACACTGGATGCTTATGATTTAAGAAACATCAAGACGGTTGATCTGACAATTAAGCTCGATGCAACTCAGGATATTGATACCTGGGGCACTCAAAAACATTTTGAGAATATTCCGGTATGGGATAGAGAATATATCATTGACAGCTACAGACAATTACAGGAGATCAGACCTTATTACAAATTCCCGACTGTCGATGAAGACCGTTATTTTATTCTCGATCATACCCGACAGGTTAATCTGGCCGCCAGAGAAATCAATATCTCAAAGTTGCCACCGGAAGCGCAAAACTGGGAAAACACCCATTTGCGTTATACCCACGGCTATGGCGCCGTTGTCACCCCTGCTGCACAGGATGCCGATAAACCGCTGATCTGGTATTTACGCGATTTAAACATGTATTCCGATGTTGGTCTCAGCGTCAAGAATCCCGATATTTATTACGGCCAGGGACAATACGAATATGCCATCGTCCCCAATAAACTCAACATCGTAGGCATTGAAAGCACCGATTTCAGCGTCGAAAAAGATTATACCGGTCACGGCGGCATACCTGTTGCATCCCTTTTTAGAAAGGCATTATTTTCCATTTATTTAAGAGATGAAAAAATATTTTTTTCAACCAATATTTCCGACCAGAGTAAGCTCAAGATTCGCAGAAATATAATCGAGCGCATTAATACCCTGACACCTTTTCTGCATCTGGATAAAGATCCCTATCTGGTTATAACCAAGGACCGGTTTTACTGGATACAGGATGCTTATACCTTATCCGACTGGTATCCGGTCTCCAAGCCTGCTGACGATGATTTTCTGGAAGGCCATCAAAAATTCAACTACATCCGCAATTCCGTTAAAGTTGTCATTGATGCCTTTGATGGCGATGTTGGTTATTACATTTCTGATCCATCGGATGCCATTATCCAGGCATATTCCAGCGCTTATCCCGGATTATTTAAACACCTGGACGAAATGCCTCCTGAATTACGTAAACACTTACGCTATCCGCGTGATCTTTATTACTTGCAGATGAAAGTTTATGCAAAATACCATCAGCGAAATCCCTCCTTATTCTACGAACAGGCAGAAACTTGGCAGTTTGCCAATGTTCGTGGCCAGCCTGTATTGCCTTATTATCAAACCATGGATTTTGGCAACTGTGACAACAAGGAGGAATTTGTCATGATTGACCCGATGACGCCTATCAACAGAAGTAACCTCAGCATGATAGGTATGGCCGGCATAACGGATAAAACAAATTGCGGACTGGATTACAAGCCTGGTATTACCGTTTACAAGTTCGGTAAGGATGTTCAAGTCAATGGGCCTGCGCAGGTTGAAGCCCTGATTCACCAGGATCCGGTGATTTCCGAGCAATTTACCTTATGGGATCAGAAAGGTTCACGGGTTAAAATGGGCCGCATGATTATCCTGCCGATTGGACATTCGATACTTTATGTCCAACCTGTTTACATGATTTCCACCCAGACCGGAATACCTCAACTAGCGAGGGTGATTGTGTCTATAGGAAACCAGGTTATTATGGATAAAAGCTTATGGTCGGCTTTTAAACGTTTAAAACAAACTTACGTTAAGGACGCTGCCGACAGTGAAGGGGCAGAAACTCCCAAAGCCATTTTTAATCCGGGGAATAATTAAAAGCTCAAGTCAACACACCATGACCCGGCGGGATTTATATTTACCCGCCGGGCTGGATTGATAACTCTGATAAATAATCAATTATTTCATCACCGCGCAAAGCCTGTCTTCCAAATCAATTCTTTTTGCCAGACTTTCACCTAAAACCGATAAATCCTGCTCCAGATCTTCAAAGAGCTCTATTTTTTCGACATTTTCATATTTATCATTAAATGAAATTGCCGAGTCCGTAGCTGCCGAAAATTCCGTATAAATTTCATTTGCGACTGACAGCACCCGAGTACGGCGCTCATTTCCTGACAGCACACGCTCATAAACACCAAAATGGCCGAGAGAAACATAATCAACCAGTATTTGCGAAAACTGCGTCACTAAATTTTTTAATGCATCATTAGCTGAAAATGGCTTTAGTTCGGTGAATTTAGAATACAAAGATAAAACCTCCTGCCTTTCTTTTTGTAGCTTGGCTATTAGCTCATAAGATTGCTGTCTTCTTTCTGGATTGATTGGTGTTGCAACAGGCATACAAGTTCCCCATGATAATTATTGTTGTTTGTGGCATTAATTTATGTCAGTTATCAAGGTAGTGCAATAACTAATTAAACATGTTCCCCGGCAATATCCATATCCATAAACTCCATTATTTTCTGCTCATTACTAAAATTTCCGTAAGCCAACATCAGTTTTACGTAGGCGGCTTCAATCGACATATTCCAGATCATTTCAGCACCCTGTTCTATTAATATTCTGGTACTTTGATAAGCATCAGTTGATTTAATCGCAGGAGCCAGATAAATCTTAATATTTTGTTCCTCGCAACGCTTTATAAACTCAAATAAAGAATAATTTTTCCCCCATTGAGTCGATGAACATGCCGTACCGGAATGATATAAGTCATGCAAAACTGCATCTACATGGTCCAGATTAAAATGGGCATAATTCAATCCTGGATAGGGTTTTATCATTAAAATCCGTTCAGAAAAATCGGCTTTTATGTTGGTAAGTCTCGTTTGTGTAATTCCCTTTACCCTAACCTCGCTCTCAGAGAGCCGGCCGTTATTGGTAAGAATTGATTTTGTGGATGGATTCATTAGCAAAAACTGCCGGTTTTCAAATTGCATAAAACTTTTTCCCTGAACACTGAAAAAATCACCACTTAACTGTAAGGAACTTGCCAGACGGGACCCTCTATGCACTTGGAGTATTTGCTGGTGATTACGATAGGGAACATAAACACCAACTTGAATATTTTGCAGTATAAATTCTACCGCACAAATAAAATTGCCAAGCCCGTTTGCTCTGGAGTCATCCAAAGGATAATCACTTGAAACCAGAAGCATAGGTATTTTAATCGCATTAAAATAGAAGCTCAGTGCGGCGGCGGTATAGGCTAGCGTATCGGTACCGTGAGTAATGATAATGCCGTCATACTGATCGGGTTGCTGTGCTTCGATGGCAGAAATAAGCGTTTTCCAGACACAAGGCGCCAGATTCTCGCTTAAAATCTGTAAGGGATGAATAGTTCTGAATTTGATTTGTTGGTGATTTTTGTAATGCTGTTGAAATTGCTGAATCAATTTGAACGGAGCTTTATCGGTTGTTTTGATTGTTCCCTCAGACAAAGTTGAGCCAATAGTCCCGCCGGTAAATACAACCAGAATTTTTTTCATAGTATGATGTATAAATTTAATAATCGTTAAAGAATATCAAAGCACCCCCCTTCAAGAAAATGAAAATATCACTTATCGTCGCGATGGCGAGTAATCGGGTTATTGGCCTGAACAATCAAATGCCCTGGCATTTATCGGCTGACCTTAAAAAATTTAAAAAAATCACGATGGGTTCGCCTATTTTAATGGGTAGAAAAACTTACGAGTCCATAGGCAGACCGTTACCTGGCCGCACTAATATAATCCTCAGCAGAAACCTGAAATATCAACAAGACGGGTGTTTGGTTTTTAATGATCTTAAAACAGCGCTTAAGAAATCATGTGAAAGAGCTGAAGAGGTTTTTGTTATTGGCGGTTCCGACCTTTATGAAGCGATGCTGCCGGTTGCTGATGCGATTTATCTCACGGTTATACACAAGGAATTTCCGGGGGATGCATTTTTCCCTGATATTGATCTTAAATATTGGTCTGAGGTGGAGCGAGAAGATATAAATGATGACCCTGATGCCGACTTCGTTTACAGCTTTTTGAAGTTTGAAAAAACAAACGGAATATCAACTAGCAAAAACTGACAAGAAGACGATTAAAACGGTTAAAATAGTTAAATTTAATGACAATTTTGTGGAAGCAACAGCTTGGTAGCTATCATGCAGACTAAATATAACACCGATGACTTGAGAATTTGTGCGACTAAGGAAGTTATCCCGCCTGCTCAGGTTCACGATGAAATGCCGATTAATGATACGGCAGCACAAACTACGCTTAAGGCAAGAGCAGAGATACATAAAATATTAACTGGCCAGGATGACAGACTGCTGGTTGTAGTAGGTCCTTGTTCTATTCACGACCCAATGGCCGCTTTAGAATATGCCCAACGTTTAAAAGTTATCAAGGATGAACTACAAGACAATCTGGTGATTGTTATGCGTGTTTATTTTGAGAAACCGCGCACAACAGTTGGCTGGAAAGGCTTAATTAACGACCCCGATCTTGATTCCAGTTTCAATATCAATAAAGGTTTACGCGTTGCCAGACGGGTGTTACTAGAGGTGACTACACTCGGCATGCCTGCAGCGACTGAATATCTGGATTTAATTTCCCCGCAATATGTTTCAGACTTGATTGCCTGGGGAGCGATTGGCGCCAGAACAACAGAAAGCCAGGGTCACCGTGAGCTGGCTTCGGGGGTATCCTGTCCAATCGGCTTTAAAAACTCAACCGATGGTACGATAAAAATTGCCATTGATGCGATAAGAGCGGCCATGAGCCCACACCATTTTTTATCACTGACTAAAGCAGGACATTCAGCGATCTTCTCAACCACGGGTAATGAAGATGTGCACATCATATTAAGAGGCGGCAACGGCCGTCCCAACTATGATGCTGCCAGTGTCGAGCAAGTTGCAGAAGGTCTCAAAAAAGCCCAACTAAGACCTAATATCATGATTGATTTTAGTCATGATAACAGCCTGAAACAATGCCAGCGCCAGCTGCTAGTCGGTGAAGATGTTGCCGGACAAATTGCGACTGGAGATCACAGAATTATGGGAGTGATGATTGAAAGCCATCTCAAGGGCGGCAGTCAAAAAGTTGTTGAAGGACAAGATCTGACTTATGGCCAAAGTATTACTGATGCCTGTTTGTCCTGGGATGATACGGCTCCCCTGCTGCGAAATCTTGCTATAGCCGTGCAAAAACGTAGAAAAGTAGACATTAACAGGAGCGTAAGCGCATGATTATTTACGTTAATGGTGAAACGCGTGAATATGCCGAAACAACCAGTGTCGCCGATGTTATTTCAAACATGGGCTTGACCGGTAAAAAAATCGCCATTGAATTGAATAAAGAAATTTTGCCTTTTCAGCAATACGAAGACCAAATATTACAGGCTGAAGATCGCCTGGAAATCGTTCATGCCATTGGCGGCGGCCAGGATGATTCATTCGTACTTGCGGGAGTCACATATCATTCACGTTTACTGGTCGGTACAGGTAAATATAAAGATCTGGAAGAAACCCGACTGGCCATTGAAGCCAGCGGCGCTCAAATCGTTACCGTAGCTATTCGGCGCACCAATATTGGCCAAAACCCGGGTGAACCAAACTTGCTGGATGTTATTTCACCCGATAAATACACGATTCTACCTAATACTGCAGGTTGTTATACAGCCGAAGATGCGGTAAGAACCTGTCGTTTAGGGCGCGAATTACTCGGCGGTCACAAACTGGTTAAACTGGAAGTGTTAGCCGACCAGAAAACGCTGTTTCCTGATGTAGCTGAAACTTATATAGCCGCTGAATTATTGGTTAAAGATGGCTTTGATGTCATGGTTTATACCAATGATGACCCGATCGCGGCAAAAAGACTGGAGGATATTGGTTGTATAGCCGTTATGCCTTTGGCTGCTCCTATCGGTTCGGGTTTAGGCATCCGTAATCCATACAATATCTTAACCATTGTCGAAAATGCCAGCGTACCCATTTTGGTGGATGCGGGGGTAGGCACAGCATCAGATGCCGCAATAGCCATGGAGTTAGGCTGTGACGGCGTACTGATGAACACGGCGATTGCCGAAGCCAAAAACCCGATACTCATGGCTTCGGCAATGCGCAAAGGTATTGAAGCAGGCAGGGAAGCATTTTTGGCCGGGCGTATGCCCAGAAAACGTTTTGCTTCTGCGTCATCACCTATCAATGGTTTGTTTTTTTAGTTCTGTTGGGGGCAGGTTTGGTACCTGCCCCTGCAATCGCAATAAATCTTCCCTATGACCTCTCCAGAACAAACCTTCCCTCAAAGAATTCGCAGTTTTATTCGACGGCAAGGCCGTCTTACGCCTGGCCAGCAACTGGCTTTGGATAGTCATTGGGATAAGTATTGCCTTGACCCTAAATCAGATTATGATTTTTCTCAGGTTTTCGGGCGTGATGCCCCCTTGTTTGTTGAAATAGGTTTTGGCAATGGCGAGAGTCTGGCCAGGATGGCAGCCGCTAATCCTGACAAAGATTATATTGGTATTGAAGTACACAAGCCGGGCGTTGGACATTTACTGATGCTGCTTAATCAGCAAGGTCTTGATAACGTCAGGATTTATTGTCACGATGCTATCGAAATCATGGAACACAAAATTGCCGACAAGAGTTTGGCGGGTGTGCATTTGTTCTTTCCCGATCCCTGGCCAAAAAAGAAACATCATAAGAGGCGCATTGTACGACCCGGCTTTGTCGATTTGTTAGTCAAAAAATTAAAATCGGGCGGTTATTTTCATGCCGCAACCGATTGGGAAAATTATGCCGAAACTATGTTGGCAGTTTTGTCGGAAGGCGGAGGCTTAAGAAATACCAGCCCAACCAACGACTTTTGCGAATGCCCGGAGTACCGCCCGTTAACAAAGTTTGAGCAACGCGGCCTACGTTTAGGCCACGGTGTTTGGGATTTGATTTTTATTAAAGAATAAGCACGACGACGGCTTAAAAAAGTCCGGCTACCAACTGGACAGCAATTCCCAATTTAAAACCCTGCTAAAATAAAGCCTTTCTCAACGCTCCA
>CAYVFT010000006.1:0-52630 GCA_964450225.1 uncultured Crenothrix sp.
TGTTGATTACTCAATAAATCGGCAAATGCTTCCGCTGATACCGGTTTACTTTTAATATAACCCTGATAAGTGCGCAGCCTTTTCCCCTTATAAATGCCAACTGCTCAGGCGTTTCCACGCCTTCTGCCAACACCTTGAAATCCAATGTGTGGCCCATGGCGATAATGGAAGCAGTAATCGCCATGTCGTCTTTGAGCAAGGGGATATCATCAATAAAGCTCTTATCGATTTTTAATACTTCCAATGGAAAGCGTTTGAGATAGGCAAGCGACGAATAACCCGTGTCAAAATCATCAATTACAAGACGAATGCCTTGGGCACGAAGACAATTGAGAATTTCCACTGCTTTCTCCTGATTTTCCATTAATCCTCTTTCGGTCAATTCCAGTTCCAGTTGTTCGGCCGAAAAACCTGTTTCACTGAACATCCTGGCAGCTATCGCATTAATGTCACAGCGGCGAAATTGCATAGGTGACACATTAACCGCTAAAGTTAATACTGGCAAACCCTCATCCATCCACTTCCGGCCTTGCCGGCAAGTTTCGTGCAGCACCCATTCTCCAATCGCCATAATCAGGCCGGTTTCTTCGGCAATGGGGATAAAACGGTCAAGCGCGATAAGTCCTTCGGTCTGATCCTGCCAGCGGACTAACGCTTCGGCGCCAATAATGCAGCCGGTTACAATATCAACCTGCGGTTCTTTAAAAGCTTTTCGCAATCGAGCTTCTAACTCAATACGTTTACGAACAACATGAGTCATGTCTTCAGAAAAATAAGCAAAACTGCCTCGACCTTTGTCTTTGGGCTTATAAAAAGCTGTGTCGGCATGGTCCATGAGAATTTCAGGGTTCTCACCCTGCTGTGGAAACAGCCTAATGCCAATGCTGACACCAATCTCCACGTCATTGCATTGAGTCAATTGAAAAGGTTTACCTAAATCGGCAATGATAGTGTCAGCTATCCGGGCGAGATCTTTCTGATGCTTGATATCATCCAATAATACAATAAACTCATCACCACCCAAGCGGGCAACCTTGTCCACATCTCGCAATCGAGATATAAGTCGTTCGGCAACTTGTTTTAGTAATTCATCACCCGTTCCGTGACCAAAGCTGTCATTAACTGTCTTAAAACGGTCCAGATCAAGTGCCATCAAAGCCATCTGTTTTCCGTCAGCATCCTGTAACGGCGCTGCATGGCTCTCTAGCCAACGCTGTGTATCTTTAAGTCCGGTGACCTCGAATTCCAATTTGCCGTTTTCACCGTTTATCACGCGTTGATGCAAAAATACAAAGGAATCGCGATTTTCAGGAATAATAAAGCCAATAAGGTCCTGCTGCTGTACTTCAGCTAGCGAATCCGCCCCAAGCATGGCAAGGCCTGCAGCGTTCATTTCCAGAAGTTTTCCATTGGAGCCAATAACCTTTATACAATCCGGCTCAGTTTCGATGATGGTTCGCAAACGTTGTTCGCGCTCCTGCAAGGCGGCTTCTGCTTGCTTGCGTTCGCCGATGTAGCTTGCCAGCGCCATTCCAACCAGAGACAAAATCACAATATAGAGCCAGTAACTTGTCAACTTGGTTTCGGTAATATCATTTGCAAAATACCCGGCGCCGGTATTTGCGCCAACAAGCCCTTGCACTGCACAACCATGGCCAAAACCGCTGTCGTGCCGTGTGTCCCCAAACGTACGGCCGCCAAGGTAATGAACAGGAACATCAAGAATCCTTTGGCAAAAAGGCCGACTGTCTCATGGAACCAGCCAAGGAAACTATTTAGCCAAATAAAAAAGTTGAGCCAAACACAAGCATAACCTCAAACATTTTTTTGTTGTAAACCATTCAGTTGGCATCTGGCCCCAAACCAGAATCAACGGGGTAATCATGACAATACCAAGTACATCACCCATCCACCAATGGGATAGTTTCAGGAAATAAGAGCCTTGGTTGATGTCTCCGGAAACCAATAAAATCATGGCGGCGGGGTATGGCAGAGATGCAACTGGCAATGGCACCTTCGAAAACAATTAAGTGCAGATAGTCGCTTAGCGAATTAAAACTTACAAATTGTTTATTGTTGCGAGTGAGTACCCACACACCAAAAAGTGCTTCGAGGGTACATCCTATTGGTATGATGACAGTCAGCCAGAACGGGTTTTTTGCTATTAGGTCGATTAATAGCGCTCCAAAGTAAACGCAGAAGACATAGCTAGTGATTTTTTCAGCGTCTAACCATCTGGTTTAACAAGGCGATGGATAAAATCAAGAGAGGCCTAAACCAAATCGTGAATTGGGATTTCCAAATCGATTTAGGTGTGATAAATGCTTTATTAGTACTCCTTAATCATACAACTCCCAATGTTCCATTCGTATTAAATCCAGACAGAGCCGTAGCTCTTGCTCCAATGCTCGATCAGCGCTTAAAAACGGGCTATATAGACGCAGTTGTGCAACGGTAGCTTTAAGAGCAGGACTTAAAGCCTCCAAATTGCCACGAAGTTCCACACCCTGGACAACAGCCAATAATGTGCCTGCGGCAACCTGTTCGGTTAATTCCAGTATGCGAATGCAATCCCGTGCGGCAATGGTGCCCATGCTGACCTTATCCTGATTGTGACATTCGGTCGAGCGAGAAAAGACGCTGGCGGGCATGGTTAGTTTAAGTGCTTCTGCAGTCCATGCCGATATGGCGATTTGCAGGGCCTTAAAGCCGTGGTTCAATATGACTTGTTCACCAGTTGCGCCGGAAAGATTAGCTGGAAGACCCTGATTGAGTTTATTGTCCATCAATTGTGCCATTTGCCGATCCATTAAATCGGCCAGATTGGCCACTGCCGTTTTCAGGCTGTCCATCGCAAAAGCAATATGACCACCGTAAAAATGGCCGCCATGCAGCACGTGTTCACCTTCGGCATCAATGATGGGGTTGTCGTTGGCGCTGTTTAATTCATTTTCGATAAACTGCCGTAACCAGGGCAATGAATCTTCCAGCACGCCAATGATATGCGGCGCACAACGCAGGGAATAACGATCCTGCAAGCGAGTGTCGTGGCGTGGTGCGCCATCGGTTAATTGTAAATCCGTACGTATACGCTGGGCGATACGATTTTGCCCGGGATGGGATTTGACCGAAAATAATTTCTCATCAAAGTGATAGGCGTTACCTTTTAAGGCAACCGATGCCAGGCTGGTGATGCGCGTGGTCAACCGGGATAAATATTCGGCCCGATGGTAGGCAAGACAAGCAATACCGGTCATTGCTGCCGTACCGTTCATGATTGCCAACCCTTCTTTGGGCTTTAAGATAAGTGGTTCGATATTTAAACGGGTAAAAACAGTTTGTGTTGCCAACCGTTCACCCTGATACAGAACTTCCCTTTCTCCAGCCAGAACTGCAGCTACATAAGAAAGCGGTGTTAAATCACCACTTGCGCCAACCGAGCCTTCCTGGGGAATTAGCGGCAGAATATCCTGCTGTAATAATTCCACCAGTTGCTGCAATAGTTTATAACGAACACCGGAAAAACCGCGTGCCAGACTGGTTAAGCGGACAGCTAAAATAGCGCGTGTTGTCGACGCATCAAAATATTTTCCCAATCCGCAACCGTGAAAAGTGTATAAATGTTTAGGTAACTCTTCGACCAGATCAAGTGGAATAGAGACTGTGCAGGAATCACCATACCCCGTGGTAACACCATAAACAAAACCTTCTTCTCTTAATAAAGAGTCGATAAACAACGCGCCCTTATCGATCCTTGTAATAAATTCGGCTTGTTGACTTAAATCAACATGCGCCTGTTGCCTTGCGATTAGGCAAATATCTTCTATAGCCAACAACTGTCCATCGAATACAACCTTATTAAACATCATCCACAACACACCAGAAATAAAAAAAGTGAAAAACATTGTACCGGTTCTTTCAATTTGTATAACTGCTCAGTTTTAATACGAGTTTAAACTTTGCCACTCCAGTCAAATATTATTGACTGCACATCTTCAGAAACAATTAATATTCGAAAAAACAGATCTTTATTTATGAAATGTCAGCGATTACACTTTAAATTTATGAATGGGCATGCCCCTCCTATAGAAGTTATTCAAGAATACGAGGAATCGGTTTATGGGTTTGGCTTTAAAAGATCATCAATATCACTGTTACGGCGATTATTTAGCTTGGCCGGACGATGTACGTTATGAGCTGATTGACGGTGATGCCTATTTAATGGCTCCTGCACCGGACCTGGCGCACCAGGAAGTGGCGGGGGAGATTTATCTTCAAGCCCGATTAGCACTAAAAGGCAAACCGTGCCGTGTCTTCATTTCTCCCATAGACGTTCGCTTGCCGAAACAGGATGAAGCGGATGAACGTATTGATACTGTGGTGCAACCAGACGTTTTCGTAGTTTGTGATTCAAACAAGTTGGACCGCCATGGTGTACGTGGCGCACCGGATTGGGTGGTAGAAGTGTTGTCGCCGTCCACGGCTAGCCACGATCAAATCAAAAAACGCCAGCTTTATGAACGCCACGGCGTGCGTGAGTATTGGTTGATTCACCCTGTAGATCGCGTGTTGACGGTCTATCGCTTGATTAATGGCGAGTACGGCAAGCCTGATCTCTACGAATTGCACGGTGAAACCACCGTTACCCTGTTGCCGGATATTATAATTCAGTGGGATGATTTGGTGGCGCGTTTGCCTAATGATTATTAAGCGCGACTGATATGTCCTAAGTAAAGTCAAAAAATCTTCACCAGATCGAGTATTCCTGCCACTTCTCTGCTGACTAATATCACTTTGCCTGCTCCTACTAAGCCTCTATCTCCCGGCAACTAACGTTTCGTATAACCCGCAGCTCAGGCTACATTTGCTAAAACGAGTGTATTGCGTCCTTTCATTTGTATATACTATGCGCCTTTACAAAGGCTATCCAACCTTCTTGATATAAGCATTATTACGGGTGGTCTTGCAAACCGAATCAATACGGGGGTCAAAATGACTGTATTGAATTTCATAGAAAAATTGTTTTTTAAGCCATGAACAACCCGTCCCAACAGGATCACACATGAACAACAGCTTTATTTCAGAGATTACCGGACAGAATGACATTGATCCGGCAGAAACCAAAGAGTGGATTGAAGCGCTGCAATCGGTATTGGAACAGGATGGCAGTGAACGCGCGCATTTTCTGATTGAACAGCTGGTTGCTGCAACGCGGCATTCAGGATTTGACATTCCTTTTAGCGCCAACACTGCTTATCTCAATACCATCCCCGTTTCCCGGCAGGCCCAATTCCCTGGCGATGCAACTATAGAGCAAAAAATCCGTTCATATGTGCGTTGGAATGCCATGATGATGGTATTAAGGGCTAATAAGCATACCAATGTCGGTGGACATATTGCCAGTTTTGCCTCAGCAGCGACCCTTTATGATGTCGGTTATAACCATTTTTGGCATGCGCCTTCCGATCAACATGATGGCGATTTGATTTTTACGCAAGGCCACCTGACGCCGGGTGATTATTCACGGGCTTTCTTGCTGGGAAGATTTACTGAAGAGCAAATGGATAACTTTCGCCAGGAAGTCAATGGCAATGGTTTGTCCTCTTATCCACACCCTTGGCTGATGCAGGATTTCTGGCAGTTCCCGACAGTTTCAATGGGACTTGGTCCGATTATGGCGATTTATCAGGCACGTTTCATGCGTTATCTGCAGGATCGTGGACTTGCCGATACATCAGGGCGTAAAGTCTGGAGTTTTTTGGGTGATGGTGAAACAGATGAGCCTGAATCATTGGGTGCTATCGGTCTGGCTGGACGAGAAAAACTGGATAACCTCATTTTTGTGGTTAACTGCAACCTGCAACGTCTGGATGGCCCTGTGCGTGGTAACGGCAAAATCATTCAGGAACTGGAAAGTGAATTCCGCGGCGCTGGCTGGAATGTCATTAAACTGGTTTGGGGGCAGCGCTGGGACGCGTTGCTGGCTCGTGATAAGGATGGATTGCTGGCGGCGCGTATGATGGCATGTGTCGATGGTGATTATCAAACTTTCAAAGCGAAAGATGGCGCTTATGTTCGTGAACATTTTTTTAATACACCGGAATTAAAGGCGATGGTTGCCGACTGGTCTGATCATGATATTTGGGCGCTGAACAGGGGCGGTCATGATCCGGCCAAAACTTATGCCGCGTTTCATGCGGCTGTCAATCATAAGGGGCAACCTACCGTTATTTTGGCTAAAACCATTAAAGGTTATGGTATGGGGGCATCTGGAGAAGCCCAGAATATTTCTCATCAACAGAAAAAAATGAGCGAAATCTCGCTGACCCATTTTCGGGATCGCTATGAATTACCAGTGACAGATGAAGAAATGCAAAGCCTGCCTTATCTGACTTTTGCAGAAGGTTCAAAAGAACTTCTATATATGCAGCAGCGCCGTACTGAACTAGGCGGATATTTGCCATCCAGAAGAACAAAATCCTATGCGCTGGATGTACCAATATTGAGTGACTTTAAAGCCTTGCTGGAAGCAAGTGGTGAGGGCCGTGAGATTTCCACCACGATGGCGTTTGTACGCTTGCTTAATATCTTGGCTAAAGATAAAAATATCGGCAAACGCATCGTTCCGATTGTTCCTGACGAGTCAAGAACTTTCGGCATGGAAGGCATGTTCAGACAACTAGGTATCTGGTCACAGGTTGGGCAATTGTATACGCCGCAAGATGCCGATCAACTGATGTTCTATAAAGAAGATAAACATGGCCAAGTGTTGCAGGAAGGTATCAATGAAGCGGGCGGACTGTGTGACTGGATCGCGGCAGGTACAGCTTATTCAACCCATAACGTGCCGATGATCCCGTTTTTTATTTATTATTCCATGTTCGGTTTTCAGCGTGTCGGTGATTTAATCTGGGCTGCTGCTGATCAACGCACCCGAGGTTTCTTGATGGGCGGCACTGCGGGAAGAACCACCTTGAATGGCGAAGGACTTCAACACGAAGATGGACATAGCCACTTGATGGCAGCTACCGTACCCAATTGCGTATCCTATGACCCAACCTATGCTTATGAACTGGCGGTGATCATTCAGGACGGTTTACGGCGTATGTATGTCGAGCAGGAAGACATTTTCTATTACATCACCGTGATGAACGAAAATTATAGTCATCCGGCTATGCCTAAAGGAATAGAGCTGGATATCCTCAAAGGCATGTACAGCTTCCGTCAAGGTGCTAAAAATAAAGCGCCCAGAGTGCAATTATTAGGGTCTGGCACCATTTTCCGTGAAGTCGAATTTGCTGCTGAGTTGCTGCATAATGATTGGGGCGTAGAAGCCGATTTATGGAGCTGCCCCAGCTTTAACGAATTGGCACGGGATGGTCAAGCCTGTGAACGCTGGAATCGACTACATCCAACCGAGCCAACAAAGCGATCACATGTTTCCAGCTGTCTGGGCAACGCAATAGGACCAGTTATTGCCGCGACCGATTATACCCGCGCCTTTGCTGAACAGATTCGTGCTTATATTGCTGCACCCTATACAGTATTGGGTACTGATGGTTTTGGCCGCTCTGACACCCGTGAAAATTTACGGCGTTTTTTTGAAGTGGATCGGTACCATGTGACTATTGCTGCATTGAAGAGCTTGGCTGACTTAGGTCAACTTGAACCTGCTAAAGTAGATGTGGCTATAGCTAAATACGGCATAGCTGCGGACGCTAAAGCTCCCTGGCTAATTTGACGGAAACACACATATGACTGTTTTAATTGAAATTAAAGTTCCCGATGTGGGGAACGTTGCTGAAATTGACGTCGTTGAAGTGTTGATTCAGCCCGGTGATGTGGTCGCTCTGGAACAGACCGTCGCTACACTGGAAACGGATAAAGCCAGTATGGATTTGCCATCCAGTGCCGCAGGAACAGTACAACAGGTCTATATCAAGCCCGGCGATAAAGTATCAGAAGGATCGCTGATTGCAACTGTGTTGGCAAGTAGCGAACAGGTCAGCACTGAAGCAGCGGCCCAACAAACCATTACTCCGGCCGAAACTGTCAGCACACCTGTAGTAGAAAAGGCGCCAGAACCTATCAGCCTTGCGGCTAAACCTGAACCGATAGTATTCGAGCCCTTGCAAAGCCCTGAATCTCCGATTCGAAAAGCCCACGCTTCACCCTCTGTCCGTCTTTTTGCCCGTGAACTAGGCGTTGACGTAGCCAATATTAAAACAGGCAGCGGGCGAAAGGGGCGTATCCTGAAAGACGATGTAAAAAACTTTGTCAAAAAAGTAATGACAGAAGGTATCGTCGCTCCAGGAGCCGGTATCCCGAGCATACCGGCTGTTGATTTTTCTCCATTTGGAGAAACAGAAACCCAAAAACTCAGCAAGATTAAACGCCTGACCGGGCAAAACCTGAGTCGTGTCTGGTTGAATTTGCCGCTGGTAACCTACCATGAAGAAGCCGACATAACCGACATGGAAGCGTTTCGCAATGCACTGAATGCCGAAAAAGCAAAAGGCGAGCTAAAAATAACCGGGCTGATGTTTATCATCAAAGCATTGGTTGCGGCTATGCAACAATTTCCAACATTTAATGCTTCTTTGTCCTCCGATGGCGAAAGTTTAATCCTGAAAAAATATTTCAATATCGGTATCGCTGTTGATACGCCTAATGGTTTGGTCGTGCCTGTCTTACGCAATGTCAACAACAAAAGTATCAATGAACTAGCCGTTGAATTAGCCGAGAAAAGTGAGAAAGCCCGTTTGGGCAAGTTGTTACCTGCTGATATGCAAGGCGGTTGTATGACCATTTCCAGTCTTGGCGGCATTGGCGGTACGGCGTTCACGCCCATAGTCAATGCACCGGAAGTCGCCATACTTGGCGTTACGCGTGCAAAAATGCAGCCAGTCTGGAATGGCAAGGAATTTCTACCTCGCCTGATGTTGCCGCTCGATTTGACCTATGACCACCGTGTGATTGACGGCGCTGAAGGCGCGCGCTTTATGGCAGCCGTCAAGCAATACTTGGGTGATATTCGCCGTTTGTTACTTTAATACTGGAAATACTAGAGATGAATGAAGAAGTTTTACATGCTGAAGTATTAGTATTGGGCGGCGGACCAGGCGGTTACAGTGCTGCGTTTCGTGCGGCCGATTTAGGTAAGCAGGTTGTATTGATTGAGCGCTACCCAGTGCTGGGTGGTGTCTGTCTTAATGTCGGCTGTATTCCATCCAAAGCTTTATTGCATACCGCGCAAATAATTCATGAAGCAGAGGAATTCGAACAACACGGCGTCAGTTACGGCAAGCCGACACTTGACATTGATAAAATCAGAGCCTGGAAAGAAAGCGTTACCAAAACTTTAAATGAAGGACTTGCGGGTCTGGTAAAACAACGGAAAGTAAACCTGATTCAGGGTACAGGAAAATTTACCTCGCCTGAAACAGTGGCAGTGCAAACTGAAACAGGCACAACAACCATCCGCTTCGATCAGGCGATTATTGCGGCAGGTTCACATCCCACTAAAATCCCGATTTTTCCTCACGATGATCCGCGTTTGCTGGATTCAACAGATGCCCTGGAATTAAAAGAAATTCCTAAAAAAATGTTGATAGTTGGCGGCGGCATTATAGGTTTGGAAATGGCAACGGTATACCATGCTTTCGGGTCGGAAATCAGTGTGGTAGAACTGATGGATCAAATCATTCCCGGTTGCGATAAAGATCTGGTTACGCCGTTATTTCGTCGCATTAAAAAGCAATATAACAATATATGGCTGGAAACGCGTGTTACCTCGATTGAATCGCACAATGAAGGCCTGAAAGTGTTTTTTGATGGTAAAGGCGCGCCTGAGTCTGAAATGTTCGATGCCGTTCTGGTTGCGGTAGGCCGCAGACCCAATGGCAAATTAATTGGCGCCGATTTGGCTGGCATTAACGTCGATGACCAGGGTTTTATTGCCGTTGATAAACAACAGCGCACAAATATTGAACATATTTTTGCCATTGGCGATATTGTGGGTAACCCCATGCTTGCCCACAAAGCCGTTCACGAAGGCAAAGTGGCTGCCGAGGTCGTTGCTGGTTTGAAATCCGGATTTGATGCCCTGACTATCCCATCTGTAGCCTACACTGACCCTGAAGTTACCTGGATGGGATTGACCGAAAATCAGGCGAAAAAACAGGGAATCGAATACGATAAAGCAGTTTTTCCGTGGGCAGCCAGTGGCCGTTCATTGTCTTTAGGACGCAAGGAAGGTATAACCAAAATACTTTGTGAAAAAGAAACGGGCAGACTTCTTGGCGCGGGCATGGTCGGGCCCAATGCCGGAGAATTGATTGCTGAAGCAGTACTGGCACTGGAAATGGGCGCTGATGCCGAAGATATCAGCCTAACTGTCCACCCGCATCCCATGTTGTCAGAAACGTTTGGCTTTGCCGCTGAAATGATTACCGGCACAATTACCGATCTGTATATTAAAAAGTAATCCCAAGTTTGGCGTGCGAAGCCGGTCGGGGCTTGCAACCCCGTCCGGAATGTCTGAAGACCTCAATAATTTACAAAAAGTAAGAAATCCTGGTTTTATAGACTCCGATTATCTTGGTCCTCCCCCCATTATATAGATTAGTATAACTACTGCATCTAATGCTATCGACAAAGGCATCGCCATGTACCAAGCCGGCTTTGGCTGCACGGCCCTCGTTAATTCTCCAATGGTTAGAATTTCCGAAAACGGGATCGTTTGCTCACCGGTATACTCCAGATAAACCGCACCGCTCTTTGGCTTAATTACAAATATAAAGCAGGAATGATATAAAAGTGGGCAGGGGGAAAGCCCCCAATGAAAATCAAAATCGAACCTTTTTTTAGCTATCAAGCTATCAGGCACATAAATTAAGAACGGCTGTTTTTTCGCGAGCATCCCATTAATAGTTTCCCCCTTAAAAAGCATAGCCTCATCGAAGCTGATATCGTTCGGGACTCGAAGGATCTCCATATCCTCAAGAGAGTTTTTCAGAGCATCGTTACATCTGCCTTCAGCATTAGTCTCTCGAAAACCGCCGGATAGTCTATACAAGCGAATATCTTTCCTGGGTAGGTAATCAGTACAGCCCTCGACTCTTAACCAGCAGGGCCTCTTAACCCCCGCTTCGACGACTCCTGAAGTTAACATAAAACGATTGTTTCCACCCTTTGCGATAATGTCTTGCGGGATTTTTACAGTAAAGCGGCGGCTGCTGTCTTCTTGCATCGAGTCGGAACTATCTATAATACAAAGAACAAACTCTTTTTGTTTATCATCAAAATATGCATGCTTCAAGTCGCTTGGAAAGAAATTGTAATAACCCTGGGCCTTTTTGATTACATAATCCGAAGCACAGCCGTGGAGAAACATAGTCGTGAACAGTAGAATGAACATTCGCATAGTTGGCAACCCTTTGAATAGCTTATGTTATTAGGAAGGTACTGAATTGCCTTTCCTTTTGCTCAGCATAGCATGGTAGGTCGAGTCAAAGTAGCCAGGTAGTCAGCTATAGTGCAGACTACAAAGATTTACCCCTGCTTCCTAACCTCATTAAAATAAATCGTCGCACCAATTACAGAAACCGGCGCGACAATAATATTCAATACCGGAATAGTCAATCCCATTGCCGCGACTCCTCCAAAACTTAATACTCCCAAGCGTATACTTTTAGCGAGCTGTTTCTGTTCAGAAAACAACACCCCTGCGTTTTCCAGTGGATAGGCCATGTATTCCAGTGCCATACCCCAGGCGCCGAACAAAGCCCACAGGAAAGGTGCAATCACATTTATGCCGGGAATAATAGACAATATGAGTAACGGCAAGGCTCTGCTCCCGAGATACCCGGCACGCTTTAATTCTGCGAACATGACTTTGGTCAAGGGCGGCTCAGCAGTTGCACTGGCTTGTCCCGTTATAATGGCTAACGTTTTCGCAGATAATTTGCTGTAAAAAGGGGCTGCAAGCAGATTAGCCAATACCGTAAAGGTAAAAAAACCGGCAATAAAAAAACTGATGAAAAATAATGGCCATAATATCCAGCTTAACCATTGCAACCAGCCCGGAATAAACTGGTTAATCAGATCGGAAATATAGTAATAACCCAGTATTAATGCTGCACTATACAACACGACATTAATTAAAACCGGGATAACTATAAACGCACGTAATTGGCTACTGGCCAATAATTTCAGGCCCTTAAACAAATAACCCACAGCTAGAATGGGATTATTGCCTTTTTTATCAAATAACATCTTTTAAACCTCTTATACCTTGTTCAGCCGGGTTCAATACTACGCCGCGCTCAGTCACAATCGCTGAAATCAGTTCTACCGGAGTTACGTCAAATACAGGATTCCAGGCACTGACCAATGAACCCTCTTTCATAAAACACGCGGGCAACAATTCGTTTTGATTGCGCTGCTCGATTTCTATCTGATTGCCATTTTCGATAGCCCAATCAATGGTCGTTGTAGGCGCTACGACCATGACTTTAACCCCATGCTGTTTAGCCAACACGGCTAAGGAATAAGTGCCGATTTTATTGGCAGTATCACCATTGGCAGCAATCCGGTCTGCACCAACGATTACCCAGTCTATAGCGCCTGATTTCATCAACCATGCTGCCGCCGAATCGGCAAGTAAAGTCGCCGGGATGCCATCTTGCGCCAACTCCCAAATGGTCAATCTTGCCCCCTGTAACCAGGGGCGGGTTTCTCCGGCATAGACATTTATTGGCTGTCTTTGGGTTGCACTACGGATAACGCCGAGTGCGGTGCCATAACCTCCTGTGGCTAAAGCGCCGGTATTACAGTGAGTCATTACACCTTTGGCATCTGCTAGAAGATCAGCGCCCAGTTCACCCATTTTCAGGTTGGCGGCAATATCATCCGCATGGATTTTCTCGGCACATTCTATAATTGCCGCCGTGGGATTAGTTAGCGCCTGTTTAAGTAAGGTTTTCATTTTCTCCAGCGCCCAGAACAAATTGACCGCCGTTGGTCTGGACGTTGCCAGCATGGCTATATCGGCAGCCACTTTTTGCTGCCAGTGCACCGGGTCTTCTGCAGTGTGCTTAATGGCAGAAAGAGCAACACCGTAAGCCGCCGCTATACCGATAGCCGGCGCACCGCGTACACGCATGGAGGCAATCGCTTCTGTGACGCCTGTTGCATCGTGATAAACATCATAAACAAGAGTGTCAGGTAATTGCCGCTGATCCAGCACTTTTAAAGAATTTCCTGTCCATTGCAGAGCTTGTACTGTCAATTTATTTTGTTGGGTCATTATTTAATAAAACCTGATGGTAAAAAGTTATAATTTCGTTACTGAACATAGTAAACGAAAAGTGTCAGGTTAAGCTAACCCGACTACAAACAGGAACAACTTATGATAGTCGACACCCTCATCCATGCCCGGTGGATTATACCCGTTGAGCCGGAATCCGTAACCTACGAACACCATACCCTGGTGATTGATAGCGGCAAAATTATTGATTTGCTGCCTACCGATCTTGCCAAACAAAAATATCAGGGGACGACCACCGAAAATCTGGAAAATCACGCATTACTGCCCGGTTTAATCAACTGCCATACCCATGCCGCAATGACTTTAATGCGCGGGATTGCCGATGATTTGCCGCTGATGGATTGGTTGCAAAACCATATCTGGCCGCTGGAACAAAAATGGATGAGTGAGGCATTTGTTAAAGACGGCACTGATTTGGCAATTGCCGAGATGATTCTAGGCGGGACCACCTGCTTTAATGACATGTATTTTTTTCCCGAGATC
This sequence comes from uncultured Crenothrix sp., assembly GCA_964450225.1. Lineage (GTDB taxonomy): Bacteria > Pseudomonadota > Gammaproteobacteria > Methylococcales > Methylomonadaceae > Methylobacter_C. Next base: position 13,814 of record CAYVFT010000006.1, read on the forward strand.
ACCGCCGGGCAGGCTGTACACCATGGCATACGTGCCAAAGTCGGGTTGATTGTTATTGATTTCCCCTCGGTATGGGCAGAAAACAGTGACGAATATATTGAAAAGGGCTTGGCCCTCCATGAACAACTGCGTCTTTCAGGCTTGTGCTCTACTGCTTTTGCACCCCATGCTCCTTACACGGTATCTGATGAACCTTTGCAAAAAATCAGAACGTTGGCTGATGAACTGGAATTGCCGATACATATCCATGTTCACGAAACCTTGCACGAAGTCGAGCAAGCGCAAGCTCAAACCGGACAGCGTCCTTTGCAAAGATTGCAGGAATTGGGAATTCTCAATCCCTCATTAATAGCTGTTCACATGACCCAGTTAACCGATGAAGAAATCAGTCTGTTTGCGGAGTCGGGCGCTCATATCGTGCATTGTCCAGAGTCCAATCTAAAATTGGCAAGCGGCTTCTGCCCTGTTTCCCGGTGTCTGGCTGCGGGAATCAACGTAGCAGTGGGTACAGATGGAGCAGCCAGTAACAATGATCTGGACATGTTAGGAGAAATGCGCACAGCAGCTTTGCTGGGTAAAGCAGTTGCCGCTGATGCCAGCGCTATTCCGGCTGTGACGGCGTTACGCATGGCAACCATTAATGGCGCTAAAGCTTTGGGTCTTGACACCTGCTGCGGTTCGCTTAGCGTGGGTAAATCCGCTGATGTGATTGCAATTGATCTAGACTATCTGGAAACACAACCATTATATTGTCCTGTGTCGCAAATTGTTTATGCGACTAGCCGGCAACAAGTCACGGATGTTTGGGTCGCAGGCAAGCGCTTGTTAAAACAACGCCAGCTAACCACTTTTCATCTTGAGGATTTAAAAGCAAGAATCACCGCATGGCAGCATCGACTGTCAACATATAGCTAGGTATTAAAATAGTTAGGGACTAGCCGTTAAGGCTTGTTATTTGTCCCAATATGAATTGGAAACCTTTATTTATAACTACCTTTCGAGTCATGATTCACTGCAATAATCCGGTTTTGTTTAGCCGGCTGTCGCCAACTTAATCTACAAATGTTATAGTTCGAAGCGTCGATATAGTGAGCGGATACTTACATCGTCAAATTAGCTCTATAAAAAAAATAAAAGGCTTTTTCTTGCTAATGTTGCAAGAATTGTTAGGAAATGTAGTCCCTTTTTTCTTCTTAAAAGCGGGAGAGTTATTATGAATGAACTTGAACTTATAATTGCAGCCATAGCCATTGTACTTTTGCTGATAATTATTCTGATTTTTTTTATTGTACGGAAAGGAAAATCAATAAAGGGCGATAAAACACCAGCACCGACAAAGCAAGCGGAGGCAAACAAACTGGCCGAAAAGCCAATACTAGACATTGTGTCAAAAAAAACACCTTTAACTGAACCGCAAGCTAAAGAACCATTACACTCGGCCGAGTCTGATATCAAGCCAATTGCAGAGTCACAAATCAATAAAACGACGCCTCTGACCCAAATAGACAGTTTTAAGAACCTTCCTCAAGATTCAATGCTGAGACGACATTATCTCACCAATTTACGCGCTATGATTGAATCCCTTAATCCCCCTCGTCCAACTGACTCTGCTTTAAGCCGACATTATGACTCAATAATATCTGCTGAAATTGAACAGTGCTTAAGCGATCAAGGGTCAATAGAACGATTAATTCATGATTACGAAAACCACAAAAAAACACTGGTTCAACAAATCCAGGAACCGATAACAATAGCTGAACCATTGCTCAAAACTGAATCCACTCGTACAGACTCAGTAGCTCAACAAGAAAACCTCAAAGTACCTGAAGATTCAATGTTAAGACGGCATTTTATGACCAATCTCTATGCCATAGTTGAATCTAGCATGTCACCTCGCCCGACTGATTCCGTTTTACGGCGCCATTACGATACGATGATTAATGATGAAGTAAACAAACTCCTGAGCTATAAAACTGTATAAGTTGAATTGCTGGCTGTTTGCATACGGCAGATATACAAATTACACAGCTAATTAGCCCATGCTTTTTCAGTCACGACAGCATATTACTCCACAACAAAACCAAACATGAGGTGCAATAAGGTTAATACCTGTTGCACCCTTCGGATTGCTCCTTAACTTGTTGCGCACGCAGCAAAATCACCAGCAATACTCGAGCCTTACTACAAAAACTCCCATTGCCCAAAACAGGCCGCTTGACCTTTATAACGCTGATTTTTATCCATGAGATTCCAGACCACAGCATTTTTAATTAGAAATCTTTTGCCGGTACCGGATACTCGAACACCCTCATAATGATTGATATAGCCTTTTGCCATAACTTCAGCCAGTAATCGATCACGTTCGGTCCGATTTACCGGCTCTGTAGACAACTTGGAAGGTAAGTGAGTAAAATCGTTCCAACTTAACTCAAACAATTCCAGTGCTTTCAGGTTTGCATAATTAAAAACCGGATCACTTGCTGTATCATGAGAAACAAGCGCAAAAGGCGCATAGAACAATTGCCTGGCAAATTGTTCATCGGACAGAATGTCAGGGATTAATTCTTTTAAGAGCAATCGGCGATAGCTGTTTCTAATATCAAGAGCATGCTCAACAAGAAAATTATTTTTTTCAGCAGGATAATCCACACTAAACCTTTAAATGCAAAAAAACGTGGGCAATAGCAAGAAAACAAAAGAAATTATATTAAACCGGACACTGCTCCTGTCAGCAGGAGCATATCCATCTTTTCGTGTCACTATTAAAAATAAGGAAGCGTATTGTGTCAATTAGAAAGTTTAACGATAAGCAGCCTATCATTGGCAAGGCAGTTTATATAGATGACAGCGCTGTGGTCATTGGCGATGTAACCTTGGGTGATGACGTATCAATTTGGCCTGCAACAGTGGTCAGAGGTGATGTTGAAAGCATAAAAATTGGTGATGGCACTAATGTTCAGGACGGTTCTGTACTGCATGTCACTCATGCGGGCAGATTTACGGATCAAGGCCACCCATTAATCATAGGCAAAGGCGTGACTATTGGACATAAAGCTGTGGTGCATGCCTGCACCGTAGGCGATTTTTGTCTGATTGGTATTGGCGCAATCATCCTTGATGGTGCTGTTCTCGAAGATTATGTGATGTTAGGTGCAGGCGCCCTGGTTCCATCCGGCAAAAAGCTTGAAAGCGGTTATTTATATGTTGGCTCGCCAGCCAGACAAGTAAGGCCTTTAAAAGAATCGGAAAAAGAATTTCTGGAATATTCCGCAGAACAATATGTTCATTTGAAGAATGAGCATCTAAAACAAGCTACAAAATAAAAAGACTCAAAGAGGGATTTTGTGCCTTACATCTTTCGCTCTGCATTCAATAACTCAATAACCGGCCGGGTTTTTGGGCGAATGCCGCGCCAGATAAAAAAGGCTTCTGCCGCTTGCTCAACCAGCATCCCCAGACCATCCAGACTTTTTAGCGCATGCTTTTCCAGCCCCCAGCGCACAAAAACAGTCGGCTCATTACTGTAGACGAGATCATAACACACACCCTTTTTAGCAAGTAAATCTTCGGGTAATGGCGGTAATTGGCCGTTCAAACTGGTTGATGTTGCGTTTATGATTAAATCGAATTGCCGATTTTTTAAATCGTTAAAGCCGCAACCCGTAATGGAGCCTTTATGGTGAAATTCCGCCGCCAGATTGGTTGCTTTATCAATAGTGCGGTTAGCAATGACGATGGAATGCACCGATTGTTCCAGAATGGGGGCTATGATGCCTCTGCTCGCGCCTCCTGCCCCGAGAATCAAAACTCTGCTTCCAGCCAAAGTAATGGCCTGATTGGTCATTAAATCCGTTACCAACCCTATACCGTCTGTGTTATCGCCCAGAATAGAACCATCCGACTGTAACGCCAGGGTATTAACGGCTTTGCTTAATTGGGCGCGTTCCGTTTTAACATCGGCATAAGCCCAAGCGAGTTCTTTCAGCGGAATGGTACAATTTAACCCCTTGCCTCCGCTAGCAAAAAATGCCACCACTGCTGACGAAAATTGCTCGGCGGGAACTTCTTGCGCACTATACTCAAGTGCTTGTCCGGTTTGTTCGGCAAAAATCTTGTGAATGCGCGGCGATTTGCTGTGTTTAATGGGGTAGCCCATGACAGCATAGCGGTCTATTAATGTCATTCTTGTAGCCACTGTGCGACAGACTTGGCAAAATAGGTCAGGATGGCATCGCTGCCAGCTCGTTTAAACGCGAGCAAGGATTCCAAAACAACCTGTTTTTCATCCAGCCAGCCGTTCATTGAAGCGGCTTTAATCATGGCGTATTCGCCGCTAACCTGATAGGCAAAAGTAGGGACACCGTATTGGTCTTTTACCCGGCGAATAATATCCAGATAAGGCATTCCGGGTTTTACCATGACCATATCCGCGCCTTCCTGTAAATCCAGCTGAATTTCGCGCAAGGCTTCATCAGAATTAGCCGGATCCATTTGGTAGCTGTATTTATTTCCTTTACCCAGGTTCCCCGCAGAGCCCACAGCGTCTCTGAAGGGACCATAAAAGCTGGATGCATACTTGGCAGAATAGGCGAGGATTAGTGTGTTGATATGGTTTTGCGCTTCCAGGGCTTGTCTGATCGCGCCGATCCGGCCGTCCATCATGTCCGAAGGTGCAACAATATCTGCTCCCGCTTCAGCATGAGATAAGGCTTGTTTGACTAAAACAGCTATGGTTTCATCGTTAATTACATAGCCATCCTGATTAATAAGACCATCCTGTCCGTGTGATGTAAAGGGATCCAGAGCAACATCGGTAATAACACCCAATTCAGGAAAAGCTTTTTTTAACGCTCTTACGCCCCGCTGAGCCAATCCTTCCGGGTTATAAGCTTCGGCAGCATTGTTTGATTTTTTATCGGCGGGCGTAACAGGAAACAGCGCAATCGCAGGAATGCCGAGATGATAAATTTCTTCAGCTTGTTCAAGCAATAAGTCCAGCGAAAAACGTTCTATATCCGGCATGGATAAGATAGGTTCTCTTTGATTTGTTCCTTCAGTAACAAACATCGGGTAAATCAGGTCGTCAACAGACAATCGATTTTCACGCATCAAGCGCCTGGAAAAATCGTTATAGCGCATTCTTCTCATGCGTGTATGAGGAAAATTGATGTTATTATATGTCATCTTATCCATACTCATGGGTTTAGAAAAATCAGAATCTCGGGTCTGAATTGGCGGGCTTTGTGACCAACTGATCAAAATAATTATTGTATCAGGGAATGTACCCACTGATATTTGAAAAAAATGGCATACATACACTGATTTGAATTTAGAGGGCTTTATGAACGTTAAACGCTATACATTATTTGGTTTTTTTGCAGTATTGATGGCTTTAATACCCATTAATCGCGTATTGGCGGCTGATTTGTCGGCACCGCAACAAGCCATAGAAACTGCTTCAACAAAATTGCAGGAAAAAATGCAGGATAAATCCTTTATCAAGGATTTTGCAAAAGTTGCCCAATTTGTTAATGAAACTATCTTGCCCCATACAGATTTTAACAAGATTTCTGCGTTAGTCCTTGGAAAATTATGGAAAACCGCAACGCCTGACGAACGGGAACGTTTCAAGCAAGAGTTTCAAACGCTATTGGTAAGAACCTACTCACGCGCCTTTGTCGAGTTTAAAGACTGGTCGATTCGTTATTTACCTCTTGAAATGGAAAATGGTGCGACAAAAGTCATCGTTAAAACAGAAGTATTACAACCCGGCCTTCAGCCTGTCGCCGTAAATTACCGCATGTTGTTGAATCAAGGTGAATGGAAAGCCTACGATATTATGATTGAAGGCGTGAGTCTGGTGACTAACTACCGCACCACCTTTACGAATGAAGTTCAAGCTAAAGGTTCGTTAAACGCTGTCATTGATGGCCTGGCAAAACGAAATAGTGAAGCACTGGCTGTAAAAAAATCATAGCCATTAGTATTAGCACCTACCCTTGTCATTATGCGACAGGGGTAGTTTGTAACTTTTTGCCTCTCCCCTTTGCATAGCCATATCCTCAATTAAGCAGTAAATACTCCCAATGCAGCCTGTTTGCAGGAACAAACGCATTGACCCTACTCGCTCCGCCTTTAAATGATTGATTATCAACCATTATACAATACCTTACTGGATGCAAAAGCCGATGCATGGGTAAAGCTATTGCCGCAGCAACTTGCCTTTGCGCTTGATTCAATCAGGCATGGTAATTTGGAACAATGGCAGGCCGTAATCGAGGGGCTGCCGGAATTAAGCACAACGCACCGTTTCTTGGATGTTGATGCCATCCAGATAGGCCAGCCTGAGGACTTGCCTGAAGCCGATAGAATGGAACTTGAGCATCAGCTCAAGGCATTACATCCCTGGCGCAAAGGACCATACAACTTATTCGGCATCAAAATGGATACCGAATGGCGATCAGATTGGAAGTGGGATCGCCTAAAAAACCATATCACGCCGCTTAACCATCGTCTTGTCCTGGATGTAGGCTGTGGAAATGGCTATCATTGCTGGCGTATGTACGGCGCCGGGGCAAAAATGGTCATTGGCATTGACCCCTTACTGCTAAACGTAATGCAGTTTCAAATAATCAGAAAACTGTATGGCGAAGCCCCGGTCTATGTCTTGCCACTTGGTATAGAAGAATTGCCTTATGGATTAAAAATATTTGATACGGTATTTTCCATGGGCGTACTTTATCATCGCCGTTCACCGATCGACCACTTACTAGAATTAAGAGACTGCCTTCAACCCGGAGGTGAACTGGTATTGGAAACCCTCGTCATTGACGGCAAATTAGGCGAGGTATTATTACCCGAGGGACGTTATGCCAAAATGCGTAATATCTGGTTTTTACCCAGTTGTGAAACATTGATTAGCTGGCTTAAACGATGTGGTTTTAAAAATATCCGGCTGATTGATGTTTCTCCAACTAGCATTGAAGAACAGCGTAGCACTGAATGGATGCAGTTTCACTCACTCAAGGATTTTCTTAGCACCGAAAACCCTCAGTTAACCTGTGAAGGACTACCTGCCCCAAAGCGGGCTATTATTATTGCCAACAAGAGCCGTTTACACTGTTCAGCAAGAACTGATTTACCTGACCTATATAGTCCCTAATATTCCCGTAATCCCTCTTTATGAGGACTTATTTTACTATACGTAAAGTTGGTCTTGTTGGTGGTTTATTTTCTGGTGGCGGGGTTTTATCAGAATCATCTTCTTGATCGAAGATCATACCTTTGCCGTTTTCTTTAGCATAGATCGCCATTACTGCGGCTACAGGGGTTACAATATGCATGGGTTTACCGCTAAACCTGGCATTGAATTGAATTTCCTCGTTGCCAAGAGTAAGCCCTTGTATGGCTTGTGGTCTTATATTTAAAACGATCTTGCCATCCTCAATAAATTGTTGAGGCAAAATGGCATCGCTGTTTTCCGCATCAACCAGTAGATGCGGTGTCAGATCGTTATCAACAATCCACTCATAAATTGAACGAATCAAATAAGGTTTTAAAGAAGTCATTTCGCTTTAGTTATCTTAACGGCTCTGCCATTTCTTTTTCAGCTTCACTGAGACTACGCTTGAATGCTGGTCTATTGAATATGCGCTGTGCATAATTAGTGATAACTTCATTCGGCGTCGACACATCGACGCCAATACTTGGCAAACGCCATAATAAGGGAGCAATAGCGCAATCGATAAGCGAAAACTCATCACTCATGAAGAAGGGTCTAGCAGCAAAAATTGGTAAGGCAGAAAGTATGCTTTCTCTAAGCATTTTCTTGGCCCGCGCTGATTTTTTCTCACCTGAAAATAGTATTTCGTCCAACAATTGATACCAATCCTGATCTATTCGTTTAATCAGCATTCTGGCATTTGCTCGTGAAACCGGATCCATTTGGTGTAAGGGCGGATGAGGGAAGCGCTCGTCCAGATATTCCATGATAATACGTGAGTCATAAAGAACCAGATCACGTTCTATCAATGTTGGCGATGTACCAGTGGGATTTAGCTCAAGCAAATCCTCAGGAGGATCAGTCGGGTCATAATATTCTATATCTGCTGTAACCGCTTTCTCATGTAAAACAAAGCGAGCACAATGACTCATTGCGCATGTCGGAGATGAAAAAAGCGTCATTACAGATTTGCGCGTAATAATATTTGCCACGAATAACAACCTCTTTGGACTTGTAGGACGGTAAAAAGCGCCATTGTAGCATAAAAGGTCAGGTTTTTCTTTTGGCGTTATTAGAAGATAGGGTGGAATCTGAAGGAAAACGTCCCTGTTTTCTTGAGCTTTAGAATTAATGGACGTCTTTCCAATATTCTTTTTTTAGCAGATAAGCGATCACTAAGAACATAAGCAGAAAAAATATTACGTATTTGCCCATACGCTCTCTTTCCAGTTGAACGGGCTCACCAACATACACCAGAAAATTAACCAAATCATTGACAAAAAGGTCAAATTCTCTATCGGATAAGGTACCCGGCTCTGTAATAACTAACTTGGTATATTCACCCCATATCGTTTTTCTTGATTCCGCCTGCTGTTCTCCTTGCAATTGCCAAAGTGGATTAGGCATAGCGGTATCTTCAAAAACCGTATTGTTTACTCCAGTAGGACTACCTGGATCAATATAATAGCTCTTTAAGTAGCTGTACAACCAATCTGCACCACGTGATCTGGCAATTAACGACAAGTCGGGCGGTTGTGTACCAAACCATTTTTCCGCATCATGTTTGTTCATAGCACTGTGGAGCTGATCATAGATACTTGCTCCTTCAGGAGCAATATCTTTTAACATTTTCTTCTGATCTACACCAACATCGAGCGCAATTCGCAAATAACGAATATGCTTGGCAGAGTGGCAGCCCAAACAATAGGTAACAAAGTGCTGAGCCCCCCGTTGCAATGAATCATTATCGGAAAGATCAATATTGGCTTCTTGCAACTCTACGCCTTCTGAGGCAATAACCCCAAAAGACAGTGTTAATAATAATAATGCTATTAAATTTTTCATATCAATCCAGGCTCCCTTTTGCTTTTTTTGCTAACCGACTGATAACGTTTATCATACCCTCAGGATTAGGCCTTCTGTTAAAAAAGGAACTTTTAAAAGCCGGATGACCGATTTCAGTAATTACTGGTTTTAATTCGGTGATTTCCTCGATTAACGCGGGCAATTGCTCCTCAAGGCTATGCAATTGCTCCTCAAGGCTATGGACTTTGGTCAAACTTTTTGGCACCGGCTTGGTTTTTTCCCAGCGAGTATAAATGGGCATTAACAGAAAAAAGCCAAAATAAATTGTGGTAAAAAGTCTGGCGAGGGTTGTTGCAACCGGTGTTACAGGTTGAGTACCCAAATAACCTAAGGACACAAAACTGATCACAAACAACAACAGGGCTTTTTTGAAAACCCCCCCGCGATAACGAATTGATTTAACTTTGCAGCGATCCAGCCAAGGCAACAGAAACAGCACAAAGATAGAGCTACCCATGGCAATAACACCGGCAAATTTATCGGGAATAGCTCTTAAAATAGAATAGAAAGGTGTGAAATACCACACCGGCGCAATGTGTTCAGGCGTTTTCAGTGGATCAGCGGGAATAAAGTTGGCATGCTCAAGAAAGTACCCCCCCATCTCTGGCATGTAAAAGATTACCGTAGCAAAAAACAATAGAAATACACCAACGCCAACGATATCTTTTACAGTATAGTAAGGATGGAAAGGGATACCATCTACTGGATGCCCCCATGGATCTTTGGATTCCTTGATTTCAATGCCGTCAGGATTATTGGAACCCACTTCATGCAACGCCACAATGTGCATGAAAACCAGCATTACCAAAACCAAAGGCACTGCAATGACATGAAAAGCAAAAAATCTGTTCAGCGTTGCATCGGCAATGACATAATCACCTCTGATCCAAAGCGATAAGTCATCACCTATAACAGGAATGGCACTAAACAATGAAATAATAACCTGTGCGCCCCAGTATGACATTTGCCCCCAGGGTAATAAGTACCCCATAAACGCCTCGGCCATTAATGCAACAAACAACAGCATACCAAAAATCCAGATCAGTTCACGCGGGTGCTTGAATGACCCGTACATGATACCTCTGAACATATGCAGGTAAATCACGATAAAAAATGCAGACGCACCGGTAGAGTGCATATAGCGCACCAGCCAACCCCAAGGCACATCACGCATAATGTACTCTATAGAATCGAATGCCAGTTTTGCATCCGGTTTGTAATTCATGGTCAATAAAATACCGGTGACAATCTGGATGACTAAAACCAGTAACGCCAAAGAGCCAAAGAAGTACCAAAAGTTGAAGTTTTTGGGCGCATAGTAGTGCGCCATATGTTCATTCCAGAACTTGGTCACTGGGAAACGGTCTAAAATCCAGTTACCACACTCAGTTAAACGGGTTGGTTTCATGCGGCATTCTCCTCAGCGGACTCGCCAATGATTATCAATGTATCGGTAGCATAGCGATATGGCGGGATCTCCAGGTTAGTAGGAGCTGGTACGCCGCGATAGACTCGACCAGCCAGATCAAACCAGGAACCATGACACGGACAGAAAAAACCCCCTTTCCACTTGTCACCGAGATCATTAGGTGCTATTTCGGGACGAAAGGTGGGGGAGCAACCTAAATGAGTACACAAGCCCACAGCAACAAAAATTTCAGGCTTAATGGATCTTACTGGGTTTTTACTGGAGGGAGGTTGTTCTGATTCATTAGAAAGAGGATCTCTAAGCTCGTTATCCAGAGTTTTTAAGGTCTCAAGAACTGCAGGTGTTCTATTGAGAATCCATACGGGCTTACCTCGCCAGGCAACTCTAATGAGTTGTCCGGCTTCCATTTTACTAATATCAACTTCAACTGGCGCTCCAGCTGCCATCGCTTTGACACTCGGCTGCATTTGAGCAAGAAAAGGAACAGCTAAATAGCCCGTACCGACAGCACCAACCACGGTCAAAGCCGAGGTTAAAAACTGGCGCTTGGACTTATCGACGCCTTTATTATTCATTATGAAACACTCCTGATTATATCTGCGGCTTTACAGCTCATTTTTGTTTTGCGTCAATATACCACTAGAAGCTAGTGAATTTGAAGCGCTTATAATGAATAGTTTGAGATGTAGTCTTGTATGTAGCAATCCCGTCTTAAATGCATCCGTAACAAAATAACATAACCCCCTGAAATCAATTAGTAATATCGACTTCATACGGCAGGAATTCCGCTAAATCAGTTATGTGAATTTTATGCACAGATGATTTAATGGTTAAGTTAAACAATTGCCTGATCTGACTTCAAACTCAATACTGCAATTGAACCATTTTCTCATCATCAGAGAAAAACGGGATATGAGAATTTAGAGACTTTTTCTTAAAGCGCTAAGAAATGCCTGATTTTCCTCTGGCTTTCCAATAGTAACCCGCAAACAATCGCTTAACAAGCCACCCTGAGCACTCAGGTTTTTAATTAAAACCCCTTGTTGCTTTATCGATAAGAAAATCTCGGTCGCTTTATTTTTTGGCGTTCTGAATAGAATAAAATTCGCAGCGCTTGGATAAGCGTTAATGCCATCAAGCTCATTCAACTGCTTAAAAACTACGGCTCTTTCAGCACAAATTTTTTGAGTTTGCTGATCAAAAAGTGTTTTATTAGAAAGAGCAAAATCTGCGCTGATTTGTGTGAGACTATTGATATTGTATGGAAGGCGAATTTTATTGAGTTGTTCAATGATCGCCGGATTGCCTATGATATAACCCAGACGCAGACCGGCTAACCCTAACTTGGAAACGGTACGCATAACCAGCAAATTATTATATTGATCCAGAGTATTGATAAAACTGGCATTGGCAAAAGGCGCATAAGCTTCATCGATCACAACCAAACCTTTGGCTGCTTTTATGATTTCTACGACAGACATCTCGCTAAATAAATTACCGGTCGGATTATTAGGATAGGCCAGGAAAATAACTGAAGGCTGATGTTGTTCTATAGCAGCCAGCATTGCTGGTAAGTCCAGATCAAAGGAGTCTGCAAGCAAGGGAATACCCTGATAACTTAATCCCAGACAGTCACTCAGTTGCTTGTACATAACAAAACCCGGCGCGGGAGCCAAAGCACAGGCCGTGTTAGGTAACGCCATTAACAGCAATTGAATAATTTCATCCGACCCATTGCCCAGCAACACATCAAATTGGTCGGATATGTGATTCAGACGTTTTATGGTTTGGGCAAGATGACGCGCTTCTGGATCTGGATAGCGGTTTAACTGACAATCTTTTAACGTGTCCAGCCAGTTTTTTTTAATCTCTTCAGGCCAGTTATACGGATTTTCCATGGCATCCAGTTTAATCAAGCCCTGGGCATCGATTACTTTATAGGCAGACATCGCCAAGACTTCCTTGCGGAAAACGGAAGAAATCAGATCGGATTGTGTCATATTATAAATTTAAAACTGTAAAGACGACATGAGCCGCCCAATGCAAGTAACTCCCCAGGGCAAAGGCGGGAGAGGCTCTAGCTTTCAGGTTAAAGACTGCAACGGGTACCGGGCGGCCGTTCACCCCTGTTTTTTTGTACGTTGAAACCTATTTAATTCTATATTCCGCAGAACGCGCATGGGCGGTCAGACTTTCACCGCGCGCCAGAATGGCAGCGGTTTTGCCCAGCGTATCCGCCCCAACTTGAGAACAGTTAATTAAACTGGAGCGTTTTTGAAAATCATAGACACCTAAAGGCGATGAAAAGCGTGCCGTGCTGGAGGTTGGTAAAACATGATTAGGGCCCGCACAGTAATCACCCAATGCTTCAGCGGTATAACGGCCCATAAAAATAGCGCCCGCATGGCGAATGTTTTCGCTTAATGCTTCAGGTTCTTCAACAGAAAGTTCCAAATGTTCTGGCGCAATGATGTTAGCAACATCGGCAGCCCGCCTTAAACTATCAACCTTGATTAACGCGCCACGTTTTGACAGGGAGGTGCGAATAATTTCGGCACGTTCCATTTCCAGCAATAATTTATTGATGCTTTGCTCAACAGCATCCAGAAAATCACTATCATCACTGATTAATATGGCCTGAGCATTTTCATCATGCTCTGCTTGAGAGAACAAATCCATGGCAATCCAGTCTGGATTGGTTTTGCCGTCACAGATGATCAAAATTTCCGAGGGGCCGGCAATCATATCGATACCCACCTGTCCGAACACCAGCTTTTTGGCCGTAGCGACATAGATGTTGCCTGGGCCAACAATTTTTGCGACTGCAGGTATGGTTTCAGTGCCGTAAGCAAGCGCGGCAATGGCTTGTGCTCCGCCTATCGCAAATACACGATCCACACCAGCCAGGAAAGCAGCCGCCAGAACCAGTTCATTGGTTTCACCCTGTGACGCAGGCACAACCATAATCAGTTGCTCAACGCCGGCTACTTTTGCCGGGATGGCGTTCATTAATACAGATGATGGATAAGCCGCTTTCCCACCCGGCACATAGAGACCGACCCGGTCCAACGGAGTAACTTTTTGACCAAGCACGGTACCGTCTGCCTCTGTGTATTGCCAGGACTGCATTTTTTGATGTTCGGCATAGGCACGAACACGGTCAGCAGCAGATTGCAGAGCTTGCGCCTGATCAACTGGTAATTTCTCCCAGGCAGACTTAAGCAATTCTTTGGATAATTCCAGTTCGCCTGCCTGGATAATGTTGCGGTGGTCAAAACGGTTGGTATAGTCAATGACAGCTTTATCACCATTTTTACGAACATCGGCAATAATCGCTAACACCCGTTGCTGAATGTCTAGGTCGTCCGCTTCATCCCATGCCAGCAGTTGTTGCAATTGCTGACCAAAATCAGCTGATGACGCATCGAGTTTAGTGATGTTTAAATAAGACATAGACTTACCTCTTTGCCAGAGTTTTTTCAAATTGAGTCAGTAATGCCGTAATCGCTTCATGTTTCATTTTCATTGCCGCCTTATTGACCACCAGCCTGGAGCTTATATTCATGATAAGTTCACGCGGTTCGAGATCATTGGCTCTTAAGGTGTTACCCGTATCAACCAGATCAACAATGCAATCGGCAAGACCGACTAGCGGCGCAAGCTCCATCGAGCCATACAATTTAATAATTTCAGCCTGTATGCCTTTACTGGCAAAGTAACTCTGGGCTATTTTGACGTATTTGGTAGCAACACGAACACGGCTTCGTTGTTCTGGAGCATCCTTATGTTCGGCTGTCATCAGCCTACAGCAGGCGATGTTCAAATCCAGGGGTTCATACAGGCTTTCAGCCCCGTGTTCCAGTAACACATCTTTGCCAGCAATACCCAAATCCGCCGCACCATACTCAACAAAGGTAGGCACATCGGTAGCGCGAATAATAACCAGCTGAACATCGTCCCGGGTGGTTTGTAAAATCAACTTGCGGCATTTTTTCGGATCGTCAATTGGCGTGATTCCGGCCTCTTCCAACAAGGGCAGGGCTTCTTCATATATTCTACCCTTCGATACAGCGATAGTTAGCATGATAAAACCTTATCTGGGAACGCGACGTATCGTCGCGCCTAACTGCGAAAGTTTTTCTTCAATGTGATCATAACCTCGATCTATATGGTAAATACGATCAACCAGAGTGTTGCCTTCGGCAACCAGAGCGGCTACCACAAGACTGGCGGATGCTCTTAAATCTGTAGCCATCACCGGTGCGCCAGTCAGTTTATTAACACCGGTACAAATGGCTGTGTTGGATTCCAGCCTGATGTCAGCACCCATTCGTTGCAGCTCTTGAACGTGCATAAACCGATTTTCAAAAATTGTTTCGGTAACAACGCCTACTCCGTCCGCCACTGTGTTCAAGGCGATAAACTGGGCCTGCATGTCCGTTGGGAATGCGGGGTATGGCGCAGTACGAAGAGAAACCGCTTTAGGTTTTTTACCGTGCATATCCAGCTGAATCCAGTCTTCACCAGTAGTAATTTCCGCACCTGCTTCGATCAGTTTTGCCAGAACTGCATCCAGGATATCAGGACGGGTGTTTTTAAGCTTGACTTTTCCGCCAGTAATTGCAGCTGCAATCAGATAGGTACCTGATTCGATTCTGTCTGGAAGAATGTCATAGTGCAGGTTTTCTGCACCCAGTTTTTCAACCCCTTCAATCACCAGAACATCCGTACCTATGCCGGAAATTTTAGCCCCCATTGCATTAAGAAAATGAGCCAAATCAGTAACTTCAGGCTCTTTTGCAGCATTTTCCATAATAGTAGTTCCCTCAGCTAGGGCCGCTGCCATCAATAAATTTTCTGTGCCGGTAACTGTGATTTGTTCAAGCACTAAACGGCAACCCTTAAGCCGATCAACTTTTGCATGAATAAAACCACCTTCAACGGTAATATTCGCGCCCATCTTGATAAGACCGTTGATATGAATGTCAACAGGTCGCGTACCAATTGCACAGCCACCGGGTAATGACACATGGGCCTCACCAAACCTTGCCAATAATGGCCCCAACACCAATATCGATGCACGCATGGTTCTCACCAGTTCGTAGGGAGCCACATAACTATTGATAGTGCTGCTATCGACTTCGATATTCATTTTCTCATCCACAACCAGGCGGACACCCATGCGCCCCAATAATTCCATGGTAGTGGTAATGTCATGCAAGTGTGGAATATTGCCAACACTCACTGGTGTTTCCGAGAGCAAGGTTGCGGCCAGAATAGGTAAGGCAGCATTTTTCGCACCAGAGATACGTAGCTCTCCAGAAAGTTGGGCGCCGCCGGTAATAATTAGTTTATCCATAGAGTGCTTTAGATTGTCTTTGTAAATGATAGAAGTTCAATATTTTGAACCTCTTCAGCTTGCGCTGCAAAATGGCTAGTTTTATCAAAGCCAGTGAGCTTAGCAAGATTAAGTAGTTGCTCGGGAATATTTTTGAACGTTATCTGTGTTCTATGATGGCGCGTATATTTGATCCATTCAATCATTAACGCTAGACCCGCGCTATCTATACAGCCAACACGACCAAGATCGATAGTGATATGTTTCGATTTAGTTAAGAAGTCAACCGTTCTTACAGTCTGCTTGTCAATAGTGAAAAAAGTCAAATCGCCATCAAGAATAAAGCGCCCTGCCCCCTGGTCAATGATACTCAGTGTTGTCACTTTTTTTCTTCCGCAGATTCTTCCGCTGACTTAAACAGGAACTGACCAATCGCTTTCTCAAGAATGATGGCAGACTGGGTGATTTCAATCTTGCCATCGTTTTGCAAAAACACATCAGAACCACCCGGCTCAAGGTTTACATACTGCTCACCTAATAAACCGGCAGTAAAAATACTGGCAGTTGTATCGTCAGGAATCGTGTTGTACTGCGAATTAATGTTCATTTGAACGACTGATTCGTAGGTTTTTGGGTCAAAACTGATTGATTTAACTTTGCCGATTTTAACACCGGCAGCAGAAACCGGAGATTTAGGTTTCAGTCCCCCGGAGTTTTCAAAACGTGCCGTAATAGTATAACTATCCTCCTCAACAAAAGAGCTTAAATTACTGACTTGCATAGCAAGAAAAAACAGTCCGACAATGCCGGAAGCAACAAAAAGCCCGACAAGTGTGTCCTGAGTACTGGTGTGCTGCATGTTAATCATCTCCAAACATGAGTGCGGTCAGGATAAAATCCAGACCTAAAATAGTAAAAGCTGAATTGACTACGGTACGCGTCGTTGCTCGACTAACGCCTTCCGAAGTAGGAATGGCATCATAACCTTCGAATAATGCTATCCATGACGCTACAAAACCGAAGACAATACTTTTGATAACGCCATTGATAATGTCATCCTGAAAATCTATATTTGCCTGCATTTGCGACCAAAAGGCGCCTTCGTCAACGCCCAGCAAGCCTGAACCCACAATTTGTCCGCCGATAATACCGACTGCACTGAATAGTGCCGCCAGTAAAGGCATTGATATTAAACCGGCCAGAAATCGCGGCGTAATAATGCGTTTAACGGGGTCAACTGCCATCATTTCCATGCCCGATAGCTGTTCGGTAGCTTTCATCAGGCCAATTTCCGCTGTTAAAGCCGAACCTGCCCTGCCGGCAAATAAAAGAGCAGAAACAACGGGCCCCAGTTCTCTAACTAATGAAGCTGCAACCATAACCCCCAGCGTTTCTTCAGCGCCAAAATCAGAGAGCGTGTAGTACCCTTGCAAACCTAGAACCATACCGACAAAAAGCCCGGAAATGGTGATAATCAAAAAAGATAACACCCCAACAGAATACATCTGATTCAGCAATAATCTGGGGCGAGGAAGTACGCTGAGTATGCCTGAAATAGTCTGAAGCAGGAAGTATGTACCTCGTCCCAGCTTGGTAAAGCTGGTGCGCGTACTTTTACCCAAATATTGTAGAAATTGAATCATCGTTAAATTATGTTTACACAGTCAGCGTTGTGTTTGTCGTGCGCCAGCTACTTTATCCAGCTACTTTATAAAGTAAGTTTTTATAAATGCCCAAAGCAGAAAGTTCAGGATTTTATTGTCTTGAATTAAACCGTTAATAACGTTTTCCTGATGATAACAAGTCATCAACATAGTCTTTTGCAGGGTAGTGGAAATGTACCGGACCATCAGCAGCACCGGTCATAAATTGTTGTACCCAATCAGATTCTGATTGCTGAATTGCTTGTGGAGTACCTTCACCAACAATTTTGCCACCTGATAATATATAGATATAATCAGCAATCGCAGCAGTAACATGCACATCATGAGATACGATAATACTGGTTAGTCCAAGGATATTATTTAAAGACTTGATCAGATGAACTAACACACCCATTGAAATAGGGTCCTGACCGGTAAACGGTTCATCATACATGATCATCATCGGATCAAGAGCAATCGCCCTGGCCAAAGCAATGCGTCTGGCCATGCCACCAGAAAGTTCGTTAGGCATCAGGTCGCGAGCGCCTCGCAGGCCTACCGCTTGCAGTTTCATTAACACCAGTGTCCGAATCATTGATTCAGGAAGATGCGTATGTTCTCGTAACGGGAAAGCAACATTATCAAAGACGCTCATGTCTGTTAATAAAGCACCGCTTTGAAAAAGCATACCCAAGCGTTTACGCAAATTGTATAGCTCGGTTCGGCGTAACTTGTGGACATTTTGACCGTCTACGGTAATTGACCCCAGATCAGGATACAATTGCCCGCCTATGAGCTTTAACAAGGTAGTTTTGCCGGTACCGCTAGGCCCCATAATCGCGGTAATTTTACCGCGTTGAAAATCCAGCGAAATATCATCAAATATTTTCTTGTCGCCGCGAGAAAACGACAAATTACGAACAGAAACTAAACTGTGTTGAGAAGAAACGCTGTTATCCATTCGTGGCAAGGGTGCATACAGATCTAAACCGGTTATTTTCTACGAGTACTCCTAAATAAGTCAATCTATTGTCGTCGTTATTCAAAAATGCAAGATGGATATTTGTCGCTTAACACCTTATTGACGCTATCTCCAAAAACACCGTATGATGAATCATCCGTGCTAACTCGAGCGACATCATGGGCCAGGAAATTTCTTTATCGCATTTTGACGAGGGCGACTTTATCCGCTTTCATCAGAAACTGGAGCAAGAGACTCTTTTGCTCGACAGACTGATTGCGCAAAAAAACTGCTCGCATCGCGATCCAGTCGCCGGCTTTGAAATTGAGGCATGGCTGATCAATAAGGACATGCGCCCGTCACCCATAAATAATCATTTTCTGGCAACGCTTAATGATCCACTGGCTTCAACAGAACTTGCCAAATTCAATATAGAATTCAACTGCCTTCCTGAACCTTTAACAGGCCATGTTTTCAGTGGCTTGCATCAGCAATTACAGTCAACCTGGAGCAAAGCCTATAAACACGCAGAAAGTCTCGATCATAAAGTCGTTATGATTGGCATTCTGCCGACACTCAAACAGGAAGATTTACATCTGGGCAATATGTCAGACATGCACAGATATCGAGCCCTGAATGAACAAATTTTACAGACCCGTGGAGAACCCATCCATATCGACATCAGCGGTGCGGAACATCTAAGAATTGAGCATCATGACGTCATGCTGGAAGCGGCAACCACCTCATTTCAAACCCACATCCAGCTTCCACTGCAAATAGCTCATCACTTTTATAATGCGTCCATCATTGTTTCCGCGCCTATGGTGGCATTGTGCGCCAATGCGCCGTTCCTGTTTGGCAAGGAGCTCTGGCACGAATCCAGAATCCCCCTCTTCGAACAAGCTGTTGCGTCCGGCGGTTTTGGCGGCGCTGCTCACGGGCCTCTTAAACGCGTCAGTTTTGGTTCAGACTATGCCAAAAACTCAATCATTGAATGTTTTCAGGAAAATCTCCTGCATTTCCCGGTATTACTGCCTGTCGACCAGAACACTGCGGTCGAGGCTTTTGGGCATTTGCGTTTGCATAACGGTACCATCTGGCGCTGGAACAGGCCTTTAATCGGCTTTGATGAAGATGGCACGCCGCATATCAGAGTTGAACACCGGACGCCAGCAGCCGGTCCTTCAGTGATAGACTCCATAGCCAATGCCGCATTTTATTATGGCCTGGCAAACAATATTTGTAATGAGATCGTCGGAAAGGGGTTACCCCTGCCCTTTGCGCAGGCAAAAGATAATTTTTATCAAGCAGCCCGCTATGGACTGGATGCCAATATCATTTGGTTTGACAGTTCAAAACACCGCCTGCAACAGTTGTTAATGTCAGAACTTCTGCCCAGAGCTATTTCAGGTTTGCGTTCTTTAGGCATTTGCGATTCTGAAATTGATGTCTACCTGAACATTATTCGCCAGCGCATCGCCAATAAACAAAATGGCTGCCAATGGCAGCGCCACTATATCAACCAACATAATCATGACTTCACAGAAATGACACGAACTTATCTTAAACACCAAAATTCCGGTAATCCGGTTAGCGAATGGACATTTGCGTGAATACCTTATCACCTGTCAACCTTATTATGGATATTCTCTACGTCATTCCGACCGGGATCGCCGGAATCCAGAAGCCAAGGATGGCAAACTCTAATCACATCCTTGTGACCTGGATACCGGCAGTCCATGCCGGTATGGCTTTCTTTTTATATGGGTCTGAGTAAATCGTGAATACACTGCATCTTAACCAAATAGATTACTTGCCAGAGGGTCTGCTAGAGGTAAGCACAAAAGAACTGCACACTATCTTGCCAGCACCCACCCTGATCCATTTATCAGGTAAACATGCCGCGCCTCTGTTTGTCTCTGTGTTGTTGCACGGTAACGAACCCACCGGATTCTTGGCAATCCAGTTGCTGCTAAAAAATTATAAAGACAAACAACTACCCCGATCACTGTCACTATTTTTTGGCAATGTCACAGCAGCAAGCCATAACTTGAGAAGATTCGACAACCAGCCGGATTACAATCGCATCTGGCCGGGTACGGAATTAGCGGCTTGCGCAGAAACCGAAATGGCACAAGAAATCGTCTCCATTATGAAAAAGCGCAAGGTTTTTGCCAGTGTTGATATACATAACAATACAGGGTTAAATCCTCATTACGCCTGTATCAACAACCTTGATAATCAATTTCTACAGCTGGCATCTTTATTCGGCAGGCTGATTGTCTATTTTCTTCGCCCTAAAGGCGTACAATCCGACGCATTTGCGCAAATTTGTCCGGCAGTTACACTCGAATGCGGCCGGCCGGACCAACAACACGGTATAGAGCATACGCTGGAATTCCTGAATAGCTGCCTGCGTCTTACCGAGTTGCCACAACATCAGGTTTTGCCCCAGGATATTGATCTTTTTCATACAGTTGCCCAAGTTAAGATAGATGACAATGTGAACTTCAGCTTTGATCAAGTCGATACCGACCTTTTGCTGAATGAAGATCTTGAACGCATGAATTTCACCGAAGTTTCACCGGGAACTGTCTTGGGAACGTCTAAAAAAAGCTCCGCTATGCCTCTCATCGCCAAAGATGAACACGGAAATAATGTCACTGATAATTTTTTCTCATTTCAAAACGGTCAATTGCAAATTAACCGCTCGACTATGCCTTCAATGCTAACGCTCGATGAACAAGTTATAAGACAGGACTGTTTGTGCTATTTAATGGAAAGAATTCATTTGTGAGCAAAGTATTTCGCTGATACTAATGCGCCATATCTAATCTGCTAGACCTGATTCCACAGGAGGATTAGCCAAGCCAACACCACATCATGAGATTCGGGTTACTTAAGCAACCTACCCTGCTTTACGATCCAGCAGCAACCAAAGGCTAAATCATTGAGAAACGTCTACGAAATAACTTGATCATTAATATCTCCCTCTCCCCAACCCCTTCGGCACTGCTCAGATCAGGGCTCTCCCTGAAGGAGAGGGCTATATTGCCTAAGCTATTTCATGCGCACTCCTAAAATAACCGTACTCACTGCCTTCTCGGGCGTAGTGTTATTGATCGCGCTATATATTTTACATTTTTATTGCCTCTCTACCTGGTTATTCCTCAGAAATTTACTATACTCAATTCTCAATCAACGAAAACATGATTAATGCGACGTCAAAATCAAGTACGGTTTTCGAACAGAATTTAATCAAGCTACATTCTTTCATAATTGGCACTGATGAGCCGCTGCAAAAATTTTTAACAATGGCCTGGTTGGAAAAAAGGCTTTGAACAATAACTGAAACTAATGGGTAAACAAATAACCTATGGACAAGCGAAAAATTCAAAAAACCTTTAATTCCTGCGTCTATGCATTCTGACGTTCTGTGAAAACCAATTTTAATTATTCGGCTCTTCTGAAATTCAAAGCTTATATAGTCTTCGCACATCAAATTTCGGTTTTTTGATTCTCCTCACCCTAACCCTCTCCAGCTGGAGAGGGAATTGAGGCTCTGAAATTTAATTTACAAAAGGCATAAATCATTTTTCTTCTACTTTGAGGAAAAGACTTAGGAACGCACAGGAAATAACTTAGTCGACTTGCCCCCTCTCCCCCTGAGAGAGGGAATAGCCAAGTTATTTTGTGCACGCTCCGTAGGTCAAATGAAATTCTGAACCGCGCCGAATAGTTACAAACAATTACTTATTGAGCCCAAAATAACATTTATGCTTTCGAATCTGTTTTTCACGTCCTTGTTTGCGACAATAATTTTTATTCTTGCTTTATATCCGTGTGCCCTAAAAATAGGTTTTACTGACAAGCCTGACCCAAGAAAACAACATAAAGCACCCACTCCACCCATTGGCGGCATAGCAATTTTTCTGGCTACCTTAGTTACACTACTGTTTAATAACTTAAACCTGCCTCATCAAACGGCCTTCATCTTCGCAATAACAATACTTGTTGTCGTTGGTGTAATAGATGATCACAGGGGCCTCGGCGTAAAAATCAGACTGCTCGCCCAAATTATTGCCGGGCTGATTATGACTGAAATAGCAGACATAAAAATAATAGAGCTAGGCGATCTGTTAGGGTTTGGCAATATAAACCTTGGCATCTTTTCAACTGCATTTACTGTATTTGCAGTTGTAGGTGGCATTAACGCTTTTAACATGATTGATGGAATTGATGGTCTGGCCGGTGGTTTAACGCTCATTTCAATTGTCACGATTGCCTTGCTATCCTGGCTCTATGAACATTGGATTCTTTTATATTTTTGCATCATTTTTATTGGCGCAATAATCGCTTTTTTGCTCTTTAATTTACGCATTTTCGGACGGACGAGAGGTGCAATTTTTCTAGGCGACTCTGGCAGCACTTTACTTGGCTATACGGTTTGCTGGTTAGCAATCTCCGCATCACAAGGCGAAACCAGCTTTATTACTCCAACGCTTGTTTTGTGGATTATTGCGCTCCCGCTATACGATTCAATCTGTATCATGTCCCGCCGAATGCAAAGAGGGAAATCTCCTTTTGCGCCAGACCGCGAACATTTACATCACATACTGCCGCTGGAAGGTTTTACCATCAATACAACCGTTGTAGTTCTCCTGACTTTTTCTTTATTACTATCAGTTAGCAGCCTTACAGCCAGCTTTTTTTTCGGCGCCTCGGATAGACTATTATTCTTTATCTTTCTAATACTTTTTGCCGGTTATTATTGGGCAATCAATAAAAGAATCGCTGACCGAAGAAAAGCATCTATCCCGATAGATATACCAGATCGAAGAAAATTGCCTGATAGACGAACTAAAAGCAAATAAGGCAACATATACACCGAGAAATAACTTGAATGAATATACACCTAGAATTGGCACAAATTTAAAGTATCGGGAAATAAATAAATGAAAATCAGTGTAATCGGTAGTGGCTATGTTGGCCTGGTAAGTGGAGCATGTTTTGCACAAATGGGTAATAACGTCACTTGTGTAGATATTGATGAAAACAAAATAGCAAATCTTAAGCAAGGCATAGTTCCCATTTACGAGCCTGGATTAGAAGAAATGATCCAGGAAAACATTAAACAAAACACCTTGGATTTCACGACGGATAGTCAAAAAGCCATTGCTGGGGCAAAAATAATATTTATTGCCGTAGGTACACCCATGGGTGAAGACGGAAGTGCCGATCTGCAATATATTTTGGCGGTTGCAAAAACAATTGGCCAACACATGCAAAGCCACATTGTCGTCGTTGATAAATCGACCGTTCCAGTGGGTACAGCTGAAAAAGTGCGAGAAACGATTCAAACCCAATTAAATCAACGCGGCTGCAATCTCACTTTTGATGTCGTATCAAATCCGGAGTTTCTTAAAGAAGGCGCAGCAATAGAAGACTTCATGAAACCAGACCGTGTTGTGATTGGTGCTGACAATTCCGATGCAATGGATATCATGCATGAACTCTATACCCCTTTCATGACTAAAAATGATCGGTTTATCGGTATGGACATAAAAAGCGCTGAAATGACAAAGTATGCTGCCAATGCAATGCTGGCCACCAAGATTTCATTTATGAATGAAATCGCCAATATTTGTGAACAAGTAGGCGCTGATGTAAATCAGGTTAGGCATGGTATTGGCTCTGATAGCCGTATCGGCTACAGCTTTATTTATCCAGGCTGTGGTTATGGCGGCAGTTGCTTCCCAAAAGACGTACAAGCACTGGTTAAAACTGCAAAAAATAATGGCTATAGTCCCCGGTTATTAGAAGCTGTCGAAGCCGTTAATACTGATCAAAAATCCGTGCTTGCCAATAAAGTAATCCAGCGCTTTGGAAAAGATTTGACGGATAAAACCTTTGCCGTCTGGGGGCTGGCATTTAAACCCGAAACTGACGATATGCGGGCCGCCGCAGCAATTACCATTATTAATTTGCTGACCTCACATGGTGCAAAAGTAGTGGCTTACGATCCTAAAGCGAGACACGAAGCGGAAAGCTTTTACCTTAAAGGCAATAAAAATGTCAGTTATGCTGATAGCAAATATGAAGCCCTCAAAAACGCTGATGCCATGTTATTAATAACGGAATGGCAAGAATTTAGAAGCCCCGATTTTGAGGAAATAAAAAAATTGCTCAAAAACCCCTTATTTTTTGATGGAAGAAATCAATTTAAACGGCAGCGAATGGAAGCAATGGGCTTTGAATATATCCAAATTGGCGTTACTGCATAAATAGGAATCATGAAAATACTAGTTACCGGCACAGCAGGATTTATTGGTTCATACCTAGCTCTAGGATTATTGGAAAGAGGTGATGAAGTCATAGGCCTTGACAATATAAACGACTATTACGATGTCAATCTTAAATATGGTCGCCTTGAAAAAGCAGGCATTAAAGAAGACCAATTGGCTTGGTATAAATTTGTACAAAGTGATAAATACCCCAATTATCGATTTATTCGGATGAATTTGGAAGATAAGCAAGCCATTCAAATGCTTTTTGCCAATGAAAAATTTGATAGGGTCTGCCATTTAGCCGCGCAAGCCGGAGTACGTTATTCAATTGAAAATCCGTATGCCTATATTCAAAGTAATATTGATGGCTTTTTGAATATATTAGAAGCTTGCCGTTGGAACAACGTCGAGCATTTGGTCTATGCCAGTTCAAGCAGTGTTTATGGCTTAAACGGAAAGGTTCCATTTTCCGAAAAAGATGGAATTGCTCACCCGGTAAGCCTTTATGCTGCCACCAAAAAAAGCAATGAGTTAATGGCCCACTCCTACAGCCAGCTCTATAATCTACCGACTACCGGTTTACGGTTTTTTACCGTATATGGCCCCTGGGGTCGGCCGGATATGTCACCATTTCTGTTTACCGATGCTATTTTAAATGATAGACCTATCAAGGTATTTAATAATGGGGATATGTTGCGCGACTTTACCTATATTGATGACATTATAGAAGGCGTTATTCGCTGCATTGACAAAGTGCCCTTGCCTTTAATGGAATGGGATGCTGCAAACCCTGATCCAAGCTCTTCTACAGCCCCTTATCGTATTTATAATATTGGCAATTCATCTCCTGTTAAATTGATGGATTTTATCCAGACTATAGAATTAGCTTGTGGAAAAGAAGCAGTAAAAAACTATTTGCCTATGCAGCCTGGAGATGTATATCAAACCAACGCTGATACCTCTGCATTAGAGCGCGATATGAACTATAAACCCTCTAAAGTTCTTTTTGACGGCATTAAGGAGACTGTAGAGTGGTTCAAGAAATACTATCAATTTATTCATAACAACTAAAATAGTACGTCATACCGGCATGGATTGCCGGTATCCAGATCACAGGGATGTGATTAGAGATTGCCATCCTTGGATTCTAGATTCCGGCACAAATCTGCCGGGAGCAGATTTGCATTAACTCGAAGGGCGTCAGGCCGGAACGACGTATTGGGTATCTGTAATAAAATTGTTAGGTAGTAAGCGCTATAAAAAATATAAATAACTATAAATGTGTCGGGTGGTCATCATGTTAAAAAACAAATTACTTATATTGAAGTTATCGCGGGAGCAGCCTTAGCCGCTCCCGCCAAAATGTAAATGCTCAAGTGTGTTATTTTCATTGCTAACACCTACATTTAAATATGAAATTAAGAACCGTTCAAAAAGCATGCGCCTACCCATTCATGACTTGGCCTTCAAAGAAGGGAGACTGTTATGAGAATGGAACCGAAAATATTACTGCTTTATTCTTTTTAATCATGAAGGCAACCTCTAATACCCTATATGGCCACTGAACTCAATCCAAGAATTGTCGGGTAATAACCCAACCTACGCGACTGAAAATACTCGAACTGACTATAACGGATTGTTATAACAACAATACATTTTAATCACCAACATAAGGATAAACATGTCTCAAAAAACAGCACTTATTACCGGCGTCACCGGACAGGATGGAGCTTATTTATCAGAATTCCTGTTGAACAAAGGCTATATCGTTCATGGTATCAAACGCCGCAGTTCGTTATTCAATACCGATCGAATCGATCATCTTTATCATGACCAGCACGAAGAAGGGCGTCCGTTTTACCTGCATTACGGCGACATGACCGATAGCATGAATTTGACCCGTATTATTCAGGAAACCCGGCCCGACGAAATCTACAATCTGGCGGCAATGAGCCATGTCCATGTATCTTTCGATACTCCGGAATATACGGCAAATGCCGATGGTATTGGAACTTTGCGCATTCTTGAAGCAATCCGGTTACTAGGTATGGAGAAGAATACCAAAATCTATCAAGCCTCTACGTCTGAACTTTATGGCTTGGTCCAGGAAGTTCCTCAATCGGAAAAAACCCCGTTTTATCCCCGCTCTCCCTATGCAGTAGCTAAAATGTATGCCTACTGGATCACAGTTAACTATCGCGAAGCCTACAAACTATTTGCGTGCAACGGTATTCTGTTTAATCACGAATCACCCATTCGCGGTGAAACCTTTGTCACACGCAAAATTACCCGTGCAGCGTCAAAAATTGCGTTGGGATTGCAGGATAAACTATATCTCGGCAATCTGGATTCCAAACGCGACTGGGGGCACGCCAAAGATTATGTGCGAATGATGTGGATGATTTTGCAAGCGGAAGAACCGGAAGACTGGGTAATTGCGACTGGAGTCACAACTAGCGTAAGAGACTTCATTAAAATGGCGTTTGCCTATTGTGGTATAGAATTGGAATTTAAAGGCCAAGGCGTCGATGAAAAGGGTTATATATCAGCCTGTAACGATAACCGATATTCATTGGAAATTGGCAAGGAAGTGGTTGCAGTAGACCCAAAATACTTTCGTCCGACCGAAGTCGATTTGTTGATTGGCGATCCGACCAAAGCCAAAACAAAGCTCGGCTGGGTACCGGAATACGACCTTAATGGGCTGGTAAACGATATGATGGAAAACGATCTTATACTAATGACCAAAGAACAATATTTAAAAGACGGCGGCTACCGTATCATGAACTACTTCGAGTAGACGGCAATGGAAAAAAACGCAAAAATCTATGTGGCAGGTCATCGCGGACTGGTCGGCAGCGCCATAACAAGTAACCTAATAAGTAAGGGCTACAACAACCTGGTTACTAGGACGCACGCAGAATTGGACTTAACTGATCAACAAGCCGTTGCTGAATTTTTTGCAGCCGAAAAACCCGATTATGTGTTTTTGGCTGCCGCTAAAGTGGGGGGCATTGTTGCCAATAATACCTATCGCGCCGACTTTATCTACGAAAATCTGCAGATTCAAAACAATGTCATTCACCAAAGTTATCTACACGGCGTAAAAAAACTATTGTTTTTAGGCAGCACCTGTATTTACCCCAAAAATTCGCCGCAACCAATGCCTGAAGAGTGCTTGTTGACCGGTGAACTGGAATATACCAACGAGCCTTATGCAATAGCCAAAATAGCCGGCATCAAGCTCTGCGAGAGCTATAACCTGCAGTATGGAACCAACTTTATCTCGGTCATGCCGACCAATCTATACGGTCCCAATGACAATTTTGATTTGGAAAAATCTCATGTACTTCCCGCATTAATAAGAAAAATCCATTTGGCAAAGTTGCTGAGCGAGCAACGCTATCAGGAAGTGTTAGCCGATCTTCAAATGAATAGTCTTGATGACGCATTAGCATACCTGAAACGTTTTGGTGTAAAGAGTGACAGCGTCGAGATATGGGGCAGTGGTAAACCACGCCGGGAATTTCTCTGGTCCGAAGATATGGCGGATGCCTGTGTATTTATTATGGAAAACCGCAATTTCAACGACACTTATCAACCCCGGCAACAGGAAATCCGCAATACCCACATTAATATCGGCACCGGTATAGATGTTTCCATCAAGGAGTTGACTGAATTAATACAAAAGATTATCGGTTTTAATGGCAAGCTGGTGTTTAATCCGGAAAAACCGGATGGAACCATGCAAAAATTGACCGATGTCAGCAAATTACACGCACTTGGCTGGAAGCATGCGATAGAACTGCAAACAGGTATAGAAAAAATGTATCGGTGGTATATCCAACAAGGTTAAAACGAGTATGCCCATGGCAATAAGTTCGCATGCAAAGCTTGGACAATTTTGCGCTTATATTAATCGATAAATAACAGAGAAAAACTCATGCCGATTTATTGCCATGAGCTTACATACTGCTATTTCCCGACCGAATTTGCCGAAATTATTGGCTAAGTGAAATGAAGCTCGAACCTACCCTTTTATTAAAAACCAACTATCTTTAAATTGTATTTCTTTAACTCTACTGAAAGACACATGAAAAAAATCCTACTGGTATTTGGCACGCGTCCAGAGGCCATAAAAATGGCCCCGCTGGTAAAAGCATTCCAAGCTGAAAATCAAGCCTTTGAAACTAAAGTTTGCGTTACCGCGCAACACAGGGAAATGCTTGATCAAGTCTTGTCATTGTTTGAAATTAAAACAGATTTTGATCTTAATGTGATGCAGCCAAATCAAGATCTTTACGATATTACCAGTAATATTCTGAAAGGCATGAAAGCCGTTTTTCAGGCTTATAGGCCCGATTTCATTTTTGTACATGGCGACACTACGACGACCTTTGCAGTCAGCCTGGCCGCCTTTTATGAAAAAATATTAGTTGGACATATAGAAGCAGGACTACGAACAGGCAATCTTTATTCCCCATGGCCAGAAGAAGCCAATCGTAAACTGACATCACAGCTTACTTGTTATCACTTTGCACCAACCGCACAAAGCCAGGACAATTTACTAAAAGAAAATATCGCGCCGGATAAAATTATCGTTACCGGAAATACGGTTATTGACGCTTTACTTTTAATGAAAAACAAACTTGAAACTGACACTTTTTTTCGTGAAAAAGTGCATCAATCTATAAAACAAAAGGGGTTTGATCCAGAAGAAGCAGAATTCATCCTGGTTACCGGACATCGCCGGGAAAATTTTGGGCAAGGTTTTATCGATATTTGCACCGCATTAAAAACAATAGCATTGGAAAGGCCAAGCATTAATATCGTTTATCCTGTTCATCTAAATCCCAACGTCCGTAAACCAGTCAATGAATTATTAAGAGGTGTAGAGAATGTCTACCTCATTGAGCCCCTGGAATATGAAGCCTTTATTTATTTAATGAGCTTATCAAAATTAATCATTACCGATAGTGGCGGAGTTCAGGAAGAAGCACCCAGCTTGGGTAAACCGGTATTGGTTATGCGTGACACAACCGAACGACCAGAAGCCGTGGATGCCGGCACCGTTAAGCTGGTTGGTACCAATGCACAGCGCATTATTAGCGAAACCAATAACCTGTTAGATAACCAACAAGCGTATGAAATCATGACCAAAGCCCATAACCCTTATGGCGATGGAAAAGCATGTGAACGCATTATTAACTTTATGAAAGAGCTAAAATGAAACAGTTAAAAAAAGTATGTGTAATAGGGTTAGGGTATATTGGCTTGCCAACAGCAGCATTACTCGCTAACAGAGGTTACGATATTCATGGAGTTGATGTTAATAAAAAAACAATTGATATTATCAATCGTGGAGAAGTTCATATAGTTGAGCCAGAGCTGGGTATTTTTGTGAAATCTGCGGTTAATTCTGGAAAACTTAAAGCAGATATTAAGCCGGTTGAAGCCGATGTTTTTATTATCGCAGTGCCAACACCTTTTCACGATGGCTTTATTCCAAATGTTGATTATGTCAAGACGGCAACCTTGGCAATAGCCCCTTATATCAAACCTGGCAATATTGTTATTTTAGAATCGACCTCTCCGGTTGGTACTACCGATATGGTTGAATCCTTGCTTGCGGATAACGGCATTAATGTTGCCGAAATTTTTGTCGCGCATTGTCCGGAGCGGGTTTTGCCCGGAAAAATCATGAAAGAACTGGTAGAAAATGACCGGATTGTTGGAGGCACAACACCAGCTGCAACAAAAATTACTGCTAATTTTTACCGGGACTTTGTTCAGGGAGAAGTGCTTGAAACTGACGCTAAAACAGCAGAAATGGCTAAGCTGACTGAAAACAGTTACAGAGACGCCAACATTGCTTTTGCTAATGAACTCTCAATCTTGTGCGATAAATTTGATATTAACGTATGGGAGTTAATTCGTTTGGCCAACAGACATCCGCGCGTCAATATACTCCAGCCCGGCGCAGGCGTTGGTGGCCACTGCATCGCTGTAGACCCCTGGTTTATTGTGCACAAAGGCGGAAAAGACGCCAAAATGATTCGTACCGCCAGGGAAGTCAATAATTACAAAACCGACTGGGTGATTGAGAAAATAAAAAATGCAGCGCTGAAGTTTGAAAATGAAAATGGCAGAAAAGCGGTAGTAGCCTGCATGGGTCTTGCATTTAAACCGGATATCGATGATATGAGAGAGTCACCTGCGCTGTATATAACTAAAAATCTTATTAAAGAAGGTCTTAACGTTCTAGCAGTTGAACCGAATATATCCACACATCCTGATTTGACTATTGTCAATTACCTTGATGCTATTAAAGAAGCAGATGTCATTGCTTTTTTGGTTGGGCATAAAGAATTTAGAACTC
Organism: uncultured Crenothrix sp.; assembly: GCA_964450225.1. Lineage (GTDB taxonomy): Bacteria > Pseudomonadota > Gammaproteobacteria > Methylococcales > Methylomonadaceae > Methylobacter_C. The sequence continues at coordinate 44,939 of CAYVFT010000006.1, forward strand.
TAAAAGTAGAGAATGGGCTTGATTTTTGTGGCGTTATAAATTCTTGGAAAAGACGACAAAATGATTAGTACTGAAAGAAAAGTAAATACTTAATTAAATACAGAATTGGCGATTGAGAAAATAAAGAATCCGCGGCTGAAGTTTGAAAAGGAAAATAATAGTATCCTGAATGGGGGCTTGCTTTTAAACCGGATATCGATGACCTGAGAGAGTTTCCTGCATTGCATATAACTAAAAATCTTATTAATGCTGGATCCCTTGAACCGAATATATCCTCACATTCTGTTTTGACTATTGCCAATTACCTGGACGCCATAAAAGCAGCTGTTGTCATTGCTTTCATACAATTGGACATAAAGAAATTGGAACATTTAAGATAAAGCATGCACTTGATTTTTGTGCGTTATATTTAAATAGTTGAGATTTTATCAATCGAAATAGAATTAGCTGTTCAACAGCCGAACTTACTCAAATTAAGTCATGTATGTTTTTTAGGCAAAAAATTGACTCCTTATTTTACGTTTTTTATTCTGGAAATTGGACTTCTTGCGTTTTTAGCTACAGCAAAGCGTCGTATCACGCAAAACTTTCTAGCCTTTATTTTTATTTTTATACTTATTTTGTTTGCTGGTCTTCGTGGCATGGTGGGAATAGATACGGCTTCTTATCATCTAGCATTTGAAGCTATTGATTTAAGAACTTACTCGTTTAGCGAATGGTTTGCCTTTGAGCCTCTGTTTTCTGCTTTTATGATATTTATCCGTGCTTTTTTGGACGATCCACATTCTTTTATTTTTTTTATTGCACTCATTCAAGGCATCCTTATTTTTCTTATCTCCAGAAAACATCCGAATAAAGCTGTTTTCTTGGCCTTGTATATTTCTGGGTTTTATATTCAAAACCAGTTCAATATTATTCGAGCTGGTCTTGCAGGTTTGTTTTTGGTATACGCCTACACCCAGAAAAGAGAAGGTAAAGACAATACGTTACCACTTATCTTAGGTTCTTTATGTCATTATTCCGCAGTGATTGCCGTACCGTTCCTATTCGACTTACAACACAAATACCGCATGCTTGCTCTGCTAGTCATTGGCTCCGCATTGCTAATGTTCATGGAAGGTTTTGATCGCATTAGTGGAAAGTTAATGTATTATTTTATCGACTCTACTTATTTCTCATCAGGAAATATTGAGATCGGCCCTTTTTTTATCGTTACGTTAGCTCTCATATTGCTCGCTCATTTGCTGGCAAATAGAGAACTCGGATACCAAATTCACTTTCTTATAGTATTTGTAATTGTTTTGAAGTTTATGCAAATGCGCTTCCCTGTGTTGTGGCGCGCGTATGACTTGCTTTACTTTGTCTGGCTTTCTATTACTTCGTATTCTATTGGGAACAAGTTTTTCTCACAGAAAAGTATCCCGCTACTTCTTATCTGTCTGATTAGTCTTTGGTATGTAACTTTTAACAGTCTGCTGCATGAAAGCGAAGACCTGCTCAAACGTTCAAAACAAACTGGTGAAGTAGCATCAATTGTTTTTGAATCTCCACTCGTTCCTTATCGCACGCTATTTGATGACCACTAATTTTAATCTTCCTGACTCCCTCAATGACAATAAAGTCGCCATTGGCGATGGAGATACAGTCGTTTCCTACAAGCCAATAACGATTCCAATAACGATTGAACTTGGAAAGATTTTTAAACCTTTTGCGCTATTCTATATAGAAGCACATATCCAATGATATATTTGAAATACATCAGTATGGTAAAGGCTAAATACCTTCTAGCCATTAGGCGGTGGCTTAGGAGCAAGTTGCTAGTTTCGTTTGCAACGAAACAACATGTTCCAAACCGGTTTCTATACCAATTTTTTCTCGTTTATATACACATTTATCTTTTATTTTTCGATATTGATTTTATCTTTTTACAAACGCAGAGTTTTCGTACTTCGTTAAACGCGTGTAGAGAACGTAGGCTCATGGCAAGTGAAATTGGTTTATTAAGGTGGTTTGATGCGTAAAAAGAAACGGGTTCTACTTTTTTTCACTGGGACCTATCCCTTTGGACGGCAGGAGGCTTTTATCGAAAACGAAATTGGCTTTATCGCAAAGGCTTTTGATCAGGTGTTTTTACTGCCACAAACGTCAACACCAACATCAAGAAAAGTTCCGAGCAACGTTCTTGTCAGGAAACTACCTGAGCCTAGAGGATGGAGAAAGGGCCTAACGATCATTGCGAATGCCACCATAACTCGGGTATTCTGGATGAATTTAGGCGAGGTGGCACAGGGCAATCAGCCGCTTTACCGAATCCGCACACTCGCATCTTACGTGGGATTAGCGCGGCTCTACAAAAATTTTGTTTTGCGCGAAGTGCTGACAGATTTTCCCAAGGGAACAGAAATCTATCTTTACTCATACTGGCTTGACCGAAACGCGCTGGCGATGGTGATGCTGCGTGACTTGCTTGATGCTCGCAGCGTTGTCGCGAGAGTGCATCGTTTCGACGTATATGAGGAAAGAAACCCTGATTCGTACTTGCCCCTACGACGAGTCCTTTTGAAAGGCATCGATTCCATACACTCAATTTCCGCTGATGCTGCTGAATACTTGGAAGCGCGCTATCCGGATTGCGGTGCATATAAAGTTTCTCGGTTGGGAACAGTCAGAGATAAGAGCGCGCATCCTGAAGCGGTTCAGGACAGTCTTCACATTCTGTCAGTTTCAAATGTCATCCCTGTAAAACGCGTCGCGCTGATAGCTGACAGCATCATAGATTTTGCGATGCGTTCGCCCGCCATATCCATACGCTGGACACATTTCGGCGATGGACCACTCTTTTCGGATCTTCAGCGAAAAGTCCATGAGATCAATCTGCCGAATCTCATAATTGATTTACGTGGCGGAAGACTCAATTCCGAAATCAAGTCCTTCTACGAGGAATACCGGGTAGATCTGTTCATAAATCTGAGTGAGTCCGAAGGGATTCCAGTTTCCTTCATGGAGGCGATGAGCTATTTTGTTCCGGTTATTGCGACCAATGTTGGTGGAGTCGGCGAAATATTGGACGAAGATTGCGCCTATCTCCTCTCGGCGGATATAAATGCCAGTCAGGTGGCGGACAAGCTATGCGAAATCCAGGCTGACAGGAAACAGCTTGAGCGTCTTGCTCTAAGAGCTCAAGAAACATGGGCCGAAAAGTACAATGCTCAAGTGAATTACCCGAAATTCTGTGTTGCGCTTCTTGGTGAAGGCAGATGAGTCTTAAGGCCCGTCTGCTGCCGCTTCTGGGAGGGAATGTTATCGCCCAGTTTCTCCAGATTGCCGCAATACCTTTATTGACTCGGCTTTATGGCCCAGAGCGCTACGGTGAGTACGGACTGTTTGCGGCCGCCTTACTGTTTACGGGCATGGTGGCTACGTTGCGATACGAACTCGCAATCCAACTACCCAAAAGCAACAAGCTTGCCGATTGCTTGGCAGGACTTTCCTTCTCGATTGCACTGGGGTTTTCAGTGGGCATTTATGCTCTTTCCCGTATAGTGGCTCCCCTGCTTCACAGCATTGATGATCCTAATCGGTTTTCTTTGCTACTGGCTACGAGCACTTTATTGCTTGGGACTTACAACATTCTTAATGCCTTGTCACTCAGGGCTGGTATGTACAGGGTTAACGGCTTCGCAAAGGTCGTTCAGGTCGGCATGAGTGCGGGCAGTGCTTTATCGCTATTCTTCGCAGGATATGGAGCATTTGGCCTGCTCTATGCCAATGCGCTTGGATATTTCCTGGGGTGCATGTTACTCACCTTACTGTTGAGGAAGCGCCTGGTGATACGGCTTACTCGGCGGGGGATACATGGCTTTCGAGTAGTAGCACGTCGGTATTCGGGGTTTGCAGTCTTTAACACACCTCAGGCCATGATGGATGGCATAAGGCCAATGGCTGTTGTCTCAGTAATTCAGGCGACCTATGGAGGGGGTGCAGTGGGCTATTACCACATCGCGAACCAACTTCTGCAAACACCGGCGGGGGTTATTAGTCAGTCGTTCTCGCAGATTCACTTCAGAAGCCTCGTTGAGAATCTTGGAACCGCAGCCATGAAGAAAGAGCTACGCAAGACTGTCCTGATCCTGGTTGGCCTAGCCGGCTTGGGGGCCGCTTTCGTGTTGCTGCTTTCTGAGCCGGTAACCACGCTTTTGTTTGGCGCTAAATGGAAAGGCCTGGAGCATACGCTAAACTCGCTTGTTATCCTTGTGGCTGTCAATCTCATCGTCGGCCCACTCGTTTTTGTCTTTCATGCAGCTCGCAGGCATCGCGAGTTTCTCCTCTGGGGCGTGACTTATAACGCCGTAGCCATTGGGGCTGTGGCTTATGGGGTGCGAGTCTTTCAAGACTCCAGTGTTGTGCTGTTTTTCTATGCAAGTTGCGCCAGTGCGGTTTTGGCGTGCCTAGGGATTCGGTCGGTAAAATTGACTCTGGCATCTCCGGGCCGATTCGCTACCGCGAATAATTCACGTTAATTTCAATTCATGGAACCTCAATGAAACTCTTATATCTCGCAGAATGGGATGCTTTCTCGAATAGTGGTGTTATGAGAAAGATCAAAGCACAGTTTGAAACATGGCACCATATGGGCATTGAAGCCCGCTTGGTGATTGTATCCCCAACCCCGCAAGGCGACGCGAAACCCCTAGTTCAGGGCGCAGGGATCACCGTATTTACCCATCGGGTAGGGCGTTTTGGGCTCGGAAAGTTCTTCAAGACTCTCGCATTGCGTGCAGCCAGTAAGATGATTCGGGAGTATTCGCCAAACATCATCTATTACAGGCAGTCATCATGGACACCCGGAATTCTGAGCTTGCTGGGACTTGCACCGTGCGTAGTCATCGAAGTGAACTCGAACGATGTATATGAAATACATCAATATGGTTGGCTCAAGGCACGCTATCACCTTGCTACAAGGAACTGGCTCATTCGCCGGGTGACCGGTTTCGTATGCGTTGGTAAGGAGTTGGGCGCATTTTACGGACAGTACGGAAAGCCTGTGGTCTCGATCGGCAACGGCTTTGATACAGGGAGTGTTGAGCCAAGGGAGCTGACAAACAACAAGAGACCCCAGCTTGTATTTGTAGGAAGTGCCGGACAAGCTTGGCATGGAGTTGACAAAATATTGGAGATGGCTGAAGCACTGCCTCAGTTTGACTTTCATATCATCGGAGACACCCTGCGCAATGCTCCAATTAATGTCATATCACATGGACACGTAGATTGGAAGGAACTTGACCGGCTTTATCAGCAAATGGACGTGGGAATTGCGTCCTTGGCTCTTCATAGGATTGGGGTTGACGAAATTAGTCCGCTGAAGACCCGTGAGTACTTGGCTTATGGTCTCCCAGTGATCGCTGCCTATGAAGACCCTGATTTGAACGATTTTCCGTTTTTTCTGGAACTCCCAAATCGTGAGGAGGGGGTACGGATTTCACACACTGAAATAGTTGATTTCGTAATGCGCTGGAAAGACAAAAAGATTGATATGGACTGGGTTCGTCAAAGAATCGATTCGAAAGTAAAAGAGAAAAACCGAATCAGCTTTCTACTTGAGATGGGACGAACCACGGGTGCAATACCCGTTACGGTAGAGGAGTGATAATGCTTGGGCACATAATTCAATTGAGTTATGCCGACTTGATCTTATAATCGGGTGGAATTTTCGATTTTTATGCTATGTAACCCATTGATTTATAATTCACCTGAAGCAAAGGGAAGTTACCGTGATAGTCATCTAGGAAATAAATTTTAATTAAATAAATTTAAAATGAATATACTCCAAATTAATTCAGTCTGTGGAATCGGAAGCACGGGACGAATAGCAACCGACTTACATGCGATTTTATTGTCCCAAGGACACCAAAGCACAGTAGCTTTTGGTCGTGATACAGCTAAAAACTGCAACCATACGATTTGTATCGGCAGCCGTCTTGATAACTATGTGCATGTTGCACAAACAAGAGTTTTTGACAAACATGGATTTGGTTCTGCTGCCGCCACCAAAGTTTTTATAGAAGAAATAAAAGCATTAAACCCCGATTTGATTCATCTGCACAACCTGCATGGGTATTATCTTCATATCGGATTGCTCTTTGAGTATCTAAAACAAGTCAATAAACCCGTCATATGGACCTTGCATGATTGTTGGGCATTTACCGGGCATTGTGCGTATTTTGATTTTATTGGCTGTGAGCGTTGGAAAACTGAGTGTTATAACTGCCCATCAAAAATGGAGTATCCAAAAAGTTTTACTGATAATTCTCGGTGGAATTATCAGGCTAAAAAAGAAATATTTTTAAGGGTTAAAGATTTAACCATAGTCACCCCATCAAAATGGCTAGCAGAATTGGTTAAACAATCATTTTTGCAGGACTATCCGGTTGTTGTCATCAATAATGGAATTGACTTGAGTGTGTTTCGACCTACGCCAAGTGCATTCCGTATAAATAATAAGCTACAAGATAAGTTTATAGCATTAGGTGTTGCATCTGATTTTAGCGAACGCAAGGGGTATAGTTATTTTATAGAACTTTCCAAACAATTAAAGCAGGATGAGAAGCTTGTTCTAGTGGGCCTTAGCGAAAAACAAATTAAGCGCTTGCCTGCTGGGGTTATCGGCATTACAAAAACTAATAATACCCAAGAACTTGCTGAAATATATAGCGCATCGGATGTTTTTATAAATCCAACGCTTGAAGATAATTTTCCGACAACTAATCTCGAAGCACTGGCTTGCGGTACACCGGTTATTACTTTTAATTCCGGTGGTAGCCCAGAATGTTTAGATGCAAGTTGCGGCTTAGTAGTAAAACGGGGCGATTTACAGGGGTTAGTAACAGCGGTTGCCACTGTGAGAAAAAACAGCAAGCAATTTTACACTGCGTACTGTGAAAAGCATGCACATGATTGGTTTGACAAAAATGCGCGGTTTGCAGAATATATTGAACTATATAATGATTTTTAGATTTATGTGAATTGAGTGAGAATTTACCCGAACTTACCATTTTTCTCCATTCATCTTTTGACTTGCTTAGAATAAATAGTTAAAAAAGCTTGGTTCTCTTGAGCGAAGCAAAAATTTTCTTAAAAAAGTGTTTTGAATTTGCCGCACTTGACCACAGTTATCAATTTTTAATTGATGCTAATAATTTCGAAAGATAACGACAATTTATTGAAACATACTTTAAATAGATTCCATGAATCAAATTAACTTGAGTCATTACGAATAATATCGAATATCAATCAGATATTCATAAACAACCCAAACGGAAGCATGTTATTAAATGAAAATTTCCATTATTACCTCGGTCTATAACAACCAGGAAACCATCGCTGAAGCTATTAATTCCGTGTTATCACAAACCTACTCTGATATTGAGTACATTATTATCGATGGCGGCTCCACCGATGATACGGTAAATATCATTAAGTCCTATCAAAACCGCCTTGCTGCGTTCATATCAGAACCGGACAAGGGCATCTATGATGGTCTTAATAAAGGCATTAAGCTGGCGACTGGTGATGTTATAGGTTTTTTGCATTCCGATGATTTGTATGAAAATAATAGGGTGATCGAAAAAGTCGCCCTTGCCTTTATAGACAATGCTATCGATTCTGCTTATGGGGATCTGACTTATGTGAATA
>CAYVFT010000007.1:0-51539 GCA_964450225.1 uncultured Crenothrix sp.
CTTTGCAACGATTGACTGACTGTTTTCCTCAGCATGAAATCATCCCGATACCTTGTCGGCCGTTGGTGCATCAATACGGCAGTTTGCATTGCATGACTATGCAGATTCCTGAGGGGATTGTGGGGGTTGTTGCTTAATTAACCTGCCGGACGGGTTTTGCAAACCCGTCCGGAATGTTTGAAAAGGCTGTGGGTTGCGCGTCAACGAAGGAAGCGTATCGAGCCGGTGATTGCTTCATGCAAACATAATTCATGACACTTGTTACGACATTTTAGGCTTGATTAACCTTTATCAATGGAGATAAAAATGACTACAGTACAAGATGAAATCGATAAGGTTAAAAGCAGGGTACCCCGATGGTTTTCAAACCCCCAGCAAATTAATAGTCAAATTTTACTCCAATATCTGAAGTTAAATAATCAGACAATCAGCGTTAGTTACGATCGGCTGAAACATGAGTGTAGTCACCTTAAAACTTTCAAGACTAACTTCGACCAACTGAGGAATTTTGGCGAAAAAAACCATGGAAAAGTTTTTGAGGAATGTAACGGCAAAGTAACTTTATGGGAACCTGTGAGGCAGTTTGTTCTGGATGAGTATAAAAAGACATTGTTAACGGGAGCCAACACCGTGACAACTTTAGCAGTTGACGATTACCTACTGAACGAAGCAGTACTTCTAGGGCATCATAAATCCACACAAGAAGCAGTTGTTAAAGCTTTGGAGCTTTATATTCAATATTTAAAGGAACAAGAGATACTAGAACCTTGATTAAGATTACAAGCAGCAACGTAACCGCCATTGAAAGCATGTAGAAACCCAATAGCGATAGCTGATTTCGCTGCATTAGTAACATCAAGAACAGCCATTACCCCCCATTAAAGACTCATCAATGAATAAAACATGGCTAGGAATATTTTTTTCGGTATTAATATGGTCAGCTATCAATCCTAAAGATTACCTGACCTGGTTACTTGAAACAGCGCCTGCAATGGTTGCCTTTGTTATTCTGATGGCGACTCGTCAACGCTTTCCATTAACAGGTCTGGCTTATGGTTTAATTCTGGTTCTTAGCCTGATTTTAATGACTGGCGGGCATTACACTTACGCGGAAGTTCCGCCATTTGAATGGTTAAAAGAAGTATTTAATCAAGACCGCAATAATTTCGATAAAGCCGCTCATTTTGCACAAGGCTTTGTACCTGCCATCATTGCCCGAGAAATCATCATCAGAAATAATGTGTTAAACAATATTCATTGGCTTAATTTTTTTGTTATCTGTATCTGCCTGGCAATCAGCGCCTTTTACGAATTGATTGAATGGTGGCTTGCGTTGGTAAGCAAAGAGGCCGCTGAGTCATTTTTAGGGACTCAGGGTTATATTTGGGATACCCAGTCAGACATGGCGTTAGCGTTGTTAGGGGGAATTGTAGCGCTGGTTACGTTAAAGCAGACACATGACAGACAGATTAGCGAGTTATTTGCTAATCGTCAGGTGTTGGATCAGGGGACGCGGTGATTTTCTTTTGTAGTGTGTGCTTTATCCTCGATTACCAAGGCTAAAGCTGGTATCTAAATAATCACGGTAATAGCCGGGCAAACTTTTGCCCGGCTAACATCCGGATTATTTCTTTTTGGCGTTACGTTCGTTAACTTCTTTAATAACTTCATCAGCCACGTTTTTCGGACAGGGCATGTAGTGCGAGAACTCCATGGAGAACTGACCGCGACCAGAAGTCATGGTGCGTAAGTCACCAATATAACCGAACATTTCACTCAATGGTACATCTGACTTGATACGAACACCTGTAACACCAGCGTCCTGTGATTTGATCATACCGCGGCGACGGTTAAGGTCGCCGATAACATCACCCACATGATCTGATGGCGTGAATGTATCTACTTTCATGATCGGTTCAATCAATTGCGGGCCGGCTTTTGGAATTGACTGACGGAAAGCCGCTTTTGCAGCAATTTCAAAGGCAATCGCAGACGAGTCAACCGCATGGAAAGCACCGTCAAGTAAAACGACTTTAAAGTCCAGGCAAGGGAAACCAGCCAACACGCCACTGTCCAGCATGCTTTTAAAACCTTTTTCAACCGCAGGCCAGTATTCGCGCGGTACGTTACCTCCGGTAACTGCTGATTCAAAAACAAAACCGCTGCCTGGCTCACCTGGCTCAATTCTGTAGTTGATCTTGCCGTATTGACCTGAACCACCTGATTGTTTCTTGTGGGTGTATTCGTCCTCAACACTCTTGGTAATAGTTTCACGGTAAGCAACCTGTGGTTTACCGACGATAACATCAACGCCGTGAGTACGTCTCAGGATATCAACTTTAATGTCAAGATGCAGCTCACCCATGCCTTTAAGGATGGTTTCGCCACTATCTTCATCAGTTGCAACATGAAATGAAGGATCTTCCTGAACCATTTTACCCAAGGCGATGCCCATTTTTTCAGATGCACCTTTATCTTTAGGCGAAATAGCCAATGAGATAACCGGATCAGGGAATACCATGGGTTCCAGAGTTGCAGGGAACTTTGGATCACATAAGGTGTGGCCAGTTTGTACATTCTTCATACCGAGAACAGCAACAATATCACCTGCTTGTGCAGAATCAAGTTCATTACGGGCATCGGCGTGCATTTCCACAATACGGCCTATACGTTCGGTTTTGCCAGTAAAGGTATTCAATACTGAGGTACCTTTTTCCAGTTTGCCGGAATAGATACGCAAGAAGGTCAACGCGCCAAAACGGTCATCCATAATTTTGAATGCCAGGGAACGTAGCGGTTTATTGGCATCAACGGTTGCGAAATTGCCAGTTGGGTGACCTTCAAGATCCACTTCAGGTTGTGGTTTAACTTCCATCGGATTAGGCAAATAATCAATAACAGCATCCAGAACCAACTGTACCCCTTTGTTTTTGAACGAAGAGCCGCAGTAAGTCGGGAAGAAATCCATGTTGATTGTACCTTTGCGGATACAACGTTTAATCTCGTCAATGCTGGGTTCTTCACCATCAAGGTATTTTTCCATGATATCGTCATATTGATCGGCAACCTGGTCGATCAGTTTTGCACGCCATTCCTCTACATCGGCCGTCATATCTGCAGGGATATCTTTGATTTCATAACCCATTGGATCACCGGAGTTATCCCAAATCCAGGCTTTGCGAGTCAGTAAATCAACCACACCGCTAAATTGGTCTTCGCGTCCGATAGGCAGAACCATAACTATGGGTACCGCACCCAGCACTTCTTCAACCTGCTTGACCACACGGAAATAATCCGCACCGATACGGTCCAGTTTGTTGACATAGATTACGCGCGATACTTCAGAATCGTTAGCGTAGCGCCAGTTGGTTTCTGACTGTGGTTCAACACCGCCAGAACCACAGAAGACACCGATGCCGCCGTCAAGAACTTTAAGTGAACGATAAACCTCAATGGTAAAGTCAACGTGACCAGGGGTGTCGATGATATTGAAACGATGGTCTTTCCAGAAACAGGTGGTTGCGGCGGACTGAATGGTGATGCCGCGCTCGGCCTCTTGATCCATGAAATCCATGGTCGATTCACCTTCATGAACTTCGCCCAGTTTATGGATTTTTCCGGTGAGTTTTAAAATTCGCTCGGTGGTGGTGGTTTTACCCGCATCAACGTGCGCGAAGATACCTATGTTTCTGTATTGCGATAAATCTGTCATGTTTTTACTCTAAAGTTGGGCATAAAATTCTTTTTGGTGACCACCCTTGAGCATCAACTCAGGAGGGTTTGTACTGGGGCAGTGTGACACCAAGCCGTAAACTAACCGTCATTAAAACCTATGACCGCAGCGGCAAGGCTTGGATGAAACATGTCGGATACTTGCAGGTAGCTCAAAGCCAAGTGAGGTGGCACTTTATAAAGTCACCATCGCCGCTCACTCGTCCAGCTTTGAAAGCCGACTATTTTAACCTAAAAACTCGGCAAATATACAGGAAAACCCATGTGATGTATTGTGATGATACAAAAAGCGCGCCGTTTTGAATTTTTCCTTGCGCTCTTGCTGGCAAATAATTGAAATTTACCAGATATTCACAAAGTCTGTGGATAACTCTGTGCATTAACTGTTGCACTCAGCGCTTAATTGCGGTTTTTATTACAGTTTTGTTAGATTGTACAAAAACACGACAATCCAATATTTATATTATTTATCAATTAATTATAATTTTTCAGGAGATCATTATTCTCCGCATGGATACAAATCCAAGTTTTTGATTGCTTCTGTGCGCAAATACTATCGAATCAATACTAAAACATATATTTTTTCATTGCTCCATCTTGGCAAATAAAAAAATCCGGATTCTCTTATTAAAACAAGCTGTTCTCCAGTTATTCACAAAACCTGTGGATAACTTTGTGAATTGTTTGTTACATTCAACTCTTAACCGCGGTTTTTATTACAGTTTTGTTAATTTGTACAAATATGCGACGATCATTGTTTTATATTTATTATCAAATACTTATAAAATACAAGAAGATTATTATCCTTTGCATTAAAGCAACTCCAAGTCATTGATTTTTCCTGTGTGCAAATGTAATAGAATCATTACTAAAACATGTATTTTCTTGATCCCTTCTTACAAATAGATAAAAGTAAATTTTTGATTAAACGCTATGGCAAAGCCAATAATAGAACTTATCGCTCCGATTCTTTTTGTGCAACCTTATCGCGCAAATAAACCGGCATTGCCTGTTCAACCGGAACAGCCAGCCCCTGCTCAAAACCCCGTACACCCAAACGGGCAATTGCGCCCGCTCTGGGTAAATTGTCTGTTTCGTAGTAGCTGACTCGACCCGCCAATCGGGCCATTAATTCTTGGCTATACACACCCCAACCAGAACCGACACCAACGCCGATCATATCGGGAAATTCGACATCGGCAGCAGGTGTAACCGACTCTTTGCCTATCAGCTCGGCAAAGCCCTGTTTATCGCGCTGATAAACACCCCAAAAAATCTCCCCCATTCTGGCATCCATTGCCGTAATGGCAACGTTGAAATTTGAAAGTTCAGATTGTGTCTTATTTTTATCAAAAAAATCCTGGGCAATTGCCGCCAAGGTAGACACTGGAACTACCGGCAAATTAGCGCCAAAAGCGATACCCTGAATTACGCCTGTGGCAATTCGCACCCCTGTAAACGATCCCGGACCGCAACCAAATGCCAGTGCATCGAGCTGTTGCGGCTTTAATCCGGCATCCGACATTAACGAATCGATCATCGGCAAAATCAGACGAGTATGTTCTTTGGGCGTTAATTCAAAACGCTCGTTGACTATACCATCAATATATAATGCTGCCGAACAGGCCTCAGTCGACGTTTCTACCGCCAATAATTTCATTGCCCAGTCTCATGTTGAAAAAATGCCTGTACATCCACTATATCGCGTGTACGTTTCATGGGAGGCACACTATCTAAAAACAATTGCCCATAGGCTCGCTTTAATAAACGCGGATCGCACACCATCAATACACCCCGGTCAGTGACATCACGAATCAACCGACCTATACCCTGCCTTAACGCAATGACGGCAGTGGGCAGTTGATACTCAAAAAAAGGATTTTTACCCTGTTGCGTCATCGCTTCCAAACGTGCTTTTAACACTGGATCGCCCGGCGATGCGAAAGGGAGTTTATCAATAATAACGCAGGATAACGCTTCTCCCCTGACATCCACACCTTCCCAGAAACTCGATGTGCCCAACAGAATTGCATTCCCGGCTTCCTTAAACTGTTCCAGCAACAAGGCTTTAGGCCGGCTGCCCTGAATCAGCAATGGGTATTGTATTTTTTTTTCCAACAGCTCTGCCGCCTCTTTGAGTGCGCGATGACTGGTAAATAAAAAAAACGCCCTGCCCTTGCTGGCCTGTAGCACAGGCAAAGCAAAATCGACAATTACAGGAATAAAATTGGGGTCATTAGGCTGCGGCAAGCCTTTAGGATGATAAAATAATGATTGCTTGGGATAATCAAAAGGACTGCCCCAACTTGCGCTGACTGCATGATTAAGTCCCAGATTGCCCGCAAAATAATCGAAGTTGTTTGCAACACTCAAGGTAGCCGAAGTAAAAATCCACGCCGCCTGATGCTGTTGCATAAAACCATGAAATTCTGCGGCAATATCCAGCGGAGTCAGACTTAAAGTAAAAGTCTTTCTATGCGTCTCATACCAGCGTATCCATTTGCCGCTACGGTCATCCAGAATCAAGTTTAATTTCTGAACCAACTCTTCAGCGCGCTTAAAACAGGATTCCAGAGCCTTGGTCTTAACCGATGCCAGTTTTAATTGATCAGTCAAGCGCTGCAATTGCTCTTTAACTGCCGTTAAACCACCAGATATTTTGGGATTATTTTCAATTTCCCGCCATTCACCCCGTTTAAGCTCTATCCCAAATGCCAATCTCAAATCCTTGATTTCATGCTCCAGGTCTTCGCAGGCAGTACGCAAGGCGGGTATATCAGTTGCATCTTTGTGATATTCCACCTGCGCATCCTGAGCCAAATCATTAAATTGTTTAGCGCCTACGGTAATCCCTAAGAAATTTGATGCCGTGTCAGCCAATTGATGAGCTTCATCGATTACAACCACCTCGGCATTCGGCAATAACTCACCAAAACCGCTATCTCGCAGGGACCAATCTGCACACAATAAATGATGATTAACCACCAAAATATCAGCTTCCTGGGCTTTCTTCCGGGCCTTGACCAAAAAACAGTCGGCATAATCCGGGCAATCCTGCCCCAAACAATTATCTAATGTTGAAGTTGCCTGATACCAGACCGGATCACCTTCCGTTACGTCGGACATTTCTGAAATATCACCCGATTTGGTGCGTTTCGACCACAAATTTATTTTGGCTAATGCGACGGCATCTTCCTTGCTGAAACCCATTGTAGACGTTAACGCGTTTTGCAGCCGATACGTACATAAGTAATTGCTTCTTCCCTTTAATAGAGCCGCAAAAAAAGGCACTTTCATGGCTTTGCGAATAACCGGTAAATCCTTATTAAACAGTTGATCCTGAAGATTTTTGGTGCCGGTCGAGATAATGGCTTTTTTACCGGATAGAATTGCCGGCACCAGATACGCAAAAGTCTTGCCTGTTCCTGTTCCAGCTTCGGCTATCAAGTGCTGTTTTTGCTCAATTGCATCAGCAATTGCCTCAGCCATTTCAAGCTGGGCTGAACGCGGTTGATAACCTGTTACAACCGTTGATAACGCGCCATTACCGCTAAAAAATGATTCTAATTCTGTCACTTGAGTTGATGCCGATCAGACATAGCTAAAAAACCCGTCATAGTAGGGCAATATGAGCAAGAATGCTATTTTTGGAAATCATCTTGATAGCCGTTGTTGTCAAATAAACAAAATGGATGAAGAATCTTTTTCCATTCCCGTCTATATTGCCGAAAGCCTAAACCGGGTAAGTTTTGCACAGGCATCACCACCGCTGATATCTGGAATAATCCGTAATTCGAGTACTTTGAGTTGTTTGAGTTCGACCGTGTAGTTCTCGGTTTCCTGAACAGAATGTGGCGGACTGAAATGATATTGCTGGCGCAGAATTTCCCGAAAAAAATCTTCATTATCCATGCGCCAAAGCAGAACAAATTCTTGTGTGCGAGAGCGTACCTGTTCATCAAACAAAAGGAAGATGTGTTTGATGGTCTGAGGTTGATCAAAAATGAGGCGTATTGTTTGTTCACCCGGACAAGCGGCCTGCCAACCTGATTCCGAACCATCTATCAAAGCTGATTCAATTAGGTGCTCCTGACTCTCGGAGCTTATTTCTACCTGTGCCAGTTGCTCCAAATCTAAATAATCTAAATCAGTAGGCGAGGTGTTTTCTGTGGGTTGGTTAATCAGTGTTTTGCGCATTATTAAGCCTAATGAATTGTAGTTACGTTTGGTTTTTCTAGCTCCCTGGCAAAGGATTCTCTGCCATTAAGCTAAGAAATTTAATAAGGTAGAAGTCTTGCCCTGAGACCTTCGACTTCGTCGCTCAGAACAGGCTTCGAAGGGAATAGTAGGCTATGACGCCGAAAAGTTGGCACAATGCAAATCTTGCACTTTGTAGCTTGAATCTAGTACTCAGTCATTTTTGTTTTGTCGTGTAAAGGTATGGACAGTCAACAATCACATATTCGCTTCCCCCTTTGAAAAAGGGGGATTGAGGGGGATTTATTTAAAAAATCTCCCCCAACCCCTCTTTTTCAAAGAGGGGGGATTGAATAATACGCGAAGTTTACCCGTCATAATGAAAATGACTGAGTACTAGCCCCTAATCGATATCCTTAATCAATGCCATCATATCCTCAACCGACATCTTACCACTCACTTCGCCGCCTTCCAGCAAGCTATTGGCTAGATCGCGTTTATGTTTATGCAGATCAACAATTTTGTCTTCTATAGTGTCTTTTGCAACCAGGCGATAAATAGTAACCGGGCGTTTTTGCCCCATACGGTGTGCTCGATCAGAGGCCTGATCTTCCACCGCAGGATTCCACCACGGATCCATATGAATAACATAATCTGCGGCGGTCAAATTCAAGCCTGTACCGCCGGCTTTCAGGCTGATTAAAAACAAATCACCCTCCCCTGCCTGAAATAAATTAACGGCTTTTTTTCTTTGTGGAACAGGAGTCGAACCATCCAGGTAATGATAATAAATGCCTTTTTTGTCCAACAACTCGCGGATAAGATTCAAGTGCCCGACAAATTGACTAAACACAAGGGCTTTATGGCGATTATCCAGTAATTCATCGACCAGTTCTTCAAAGGCTAGTAGCTTGGAACTGCACAACGCGCTTTCTTCCATCACCAGACGCGGATGACAACAGGCACGTCGTAATTTCATGATTTCCGCCAAAATCTTCAGCTGTTTTTGTCCCGGTTGCTCTGTACTATCCAGCATGGTTTGCATGGCATTGCGGCGCAAGGCCTCATAGATTGCGCGCTCTTCGGAACTTAATTCGACATGTAAAGTAATTTCAGTCCGCGACGGTAATTCGGTCAACACATCATTTTTAAGGCGGCGCAAAATAAACGGCCGCAGTAATTTTTTCAGTCGTTGCTGAATTTGCTGATCTTGTTGATTCTCTATAGCCTGTGCATAGCGTTCATTAAATTTTTGCAAGGAGCCCAGTAAACCCGGATTAATAAAATTAAACAAATTCCACAACTCGCCCAGATGATTTTCTATAGGCGTGCCGGTAGTAATCAATTTAAAATCCGCCTGTAGGGCCATCGCCGCCCTTGAGCGTTTGGTCAACGCATTTTTAATCGCCTGAGCTTCATCGGCAATCAGTGTATGCCAATGTTTTTGCGCCAATCGTTCTGACTCTGTTTGTAATAACCCGTAACTGCAAACAATTACATCAAAGGAACCTGCTATATCCAGCATCTCCTGCCTGTCGCCGGGGCCAAATTGATGGGCGTTCAGGGTCGGGGCAAAGCGCTGACATTCTTCCAGCCAATTGATACAGACCGAGGTAGGCGCCAAAATCAAGGTAGGACCTTGAGGCGCACGCGCTAAAATCAACGCCAAAGCCTGTACCGTTTTACCCAAGCCCATATCATCCGCCAGACATGCACCTGCTCCCCAATGCGCCAGGCGCATCATCCATTGAAAGCCCTCGCGCTGATAATCACGTAATTCACCCTGTAAAGTCGACGGCAGCTTAGGGTTTAAGTCACCCATTTCACTGAGTCGTAGCAATTGATCCTTCCAGGGTTTACCGGCGGTAATAGCCATACCGGTGGTGATTTCATCCAATGCCTGAGCAGCTAACGGGTGAAAGCGCACCTTGTCCTTCTGTACGTCACCCAAACCGGCCAAATCATCCAGGCGTTGGCGTAATTCACGGGTTAACGTAATAATCTGTCCGTCTTCAAGTTTAAGGAAACGACCTGATGAGGTACTCAACAGGCTCATTAAACGCTGCATATCCAACACTTGCTGATCATCAATCTGAACATTGCCTTCAACACTAAACCAGTCTTTTTCTTTACGCACCGAAAACTGCGCTTGTGATAATCCGGCTTCACGGCTGAGTTGAATTTTTTTGCCTTTTGGCCACTCAAGCACTGCAAAATCATCCAATTCCTGCAAATGTAATAACGCTTCCAATGCGGATTCAGCATCATCCAATAGCCATTTCGGTTCTTTAACGGCATATAACTCAGGGCATTTACTCAAAGCTTCCTTTAAATAACGGTTTTCCTGCGTAAAATCGCGGGTAGTCTGTAACTGCTTGCCATCGATTTCCGCCAATACTGTTGTTCCACCGACACCCGGTTTATAAAGTGGCCCACCATCGCTAAACGGTTGTACAAACATTTCGACTTGTATGCCCTGCCCGACCGGTTGCAAATGTATATGCAAACGGCTATCCGCAACAACACTTAGCGCATGGCTGGATGTTCCGCCAATATCGGATTGAACCGTTAACATCGAGGCAATCGAAGCGATGGAATCGATTACTTGCTGGCGCGCCGAAGCGGGTACAGTTAAACCATTTTTACCCAAAATTTCGGCTACATGACGATGCGAATCATTAATGACATACACTATCAAGCCATTACTTGCCGTTTTTTGGGCAATAATTTTTTGTGTGGTAATTGGCGGGATTAATGAAATATGCAAATTTTCTTGCTGTTCTTTAACCAGCAATTGTGGTTCTGCCAAGTGGATGTCAACGGGGATATTTAACGATTCCTCATTAGTCCAGTATATATGGGGATGGCCTACAGTCGCTACGATAGCTTGACTCGACAGTTCATAATATTCTTTACTGGAATAGCCGTAATAAGCAGGTTCTTTTTCAAGTTCAATATGCGCACAAATGCGACGGTCTTGCTCGGACAAATAATCAAAGTCGGCCATATCATGGTACAGCCTTTTTAAAGCAATAGGGCGACCTTTTGACCAACGACCGCTTTTACCCAGGCTCTGTTCTTTCGGCGTTAATGTCACACTATTATTATCCAGGCTTAATGACCAAATCAGTCGTAATTCTTTTTGGACAGATGCTGCCGGTTGCGCTGTCAATTGCGTTAATGCGTCCAACGCTCTTTGCCATGGTGAAACTTGCGGTAATAAATCGATAATTTCATTAAACGGCGATTGTAAATATTGTTGCGCTATTTGCCGGCAAGGCTCATTTTTATAATCCAGGCGCTGCAACAGCATTGAGCTTACATCTGCATACCATCCATAACCCAATCGCTGTGCCTGTTGGCAGAATACGGCTAAATCCGCCAAAAACCCGTCATTTTTGGTATTGCCGGTCATCGAATCAATTTCACCTATCCAATACAATAGCAGGGCATGAAACAAGCGTTCGTAGGCAAATTTGTTGGTCTTGAATAAATACGGGCTATGCTCGGCAGTAGCTTTACCCTGATAAATATCAACAGCCTCCAACAGAATCAAATTAAGTAGATAAAACTCATTTTGCCACCCCTGTCTAATTGCAATTTGTGCCTGATGTTTAAGCAATAACAGATTGTTATGGTTACGACTGCGTAGCAATGCCAAATTGAAAAAATAACCGTGCAGGCCATCTATTCCTACATTACGTTTTCCTGTCTCTTTTTTGAGTGCTTTAAGTGCCGCACTAAACAATTCAATCGCTTCATCGTTACGGTTTTGCAGAAAGCGCAATGTGGCCATTAATTTCAGCCCATCCGTTGACGAATCATCGGTCAACCAATGCTCGGCGTCCTTAAAGTTACCGCGTAACAAACGTTCTTCAATAACGGCATGAACGATAGCGGGATTATTGTGTTTTACCACACCAAAAAAATGCTCCAGCAGTTCATATTCGACAGACACATCATTTAAATGAGCACGACCGTCCTGGAAAAAATAGATTAAGGCTTGAAATTTAATCTGATCCGGCAAAGATGCGAACCATGTCGCATCAAAATTATTAAAGAAAATCCTGTTGATACTAACTGCGAAGGCTTGTCGATACTCGCTGTGAAAGTGTTTAATATTGGCGACAAACGCTGACTCGTTGCCTTGATACAAAAATATGCGTAATTGTTTTAAAGCATGGTAAACACTGATTCTGGCAGGGTAATAATAATTAGGCTCCGCTATAAGCAGTTGCGCCAATTTATTGAACCACGGTTCTTCTATGGCGCGCCGCATCAGCTGCTCGGCGATATCTTCATTGCAACGCCAACCCTCCTGGGAAAGAACGATTAACTTATCTTTTTGTAATTTTTCCCGCAGTGGCTTGTCAATCAAACGGATTGTTTTTAGCTCGAAACCAGACGATTTTGCTAACAACCCTTGCAAGCTGGATTGACCTATTGGTGCATAAATAACTGCCAGAGCAAGCATAATCTTTTGCTCATCGCTTGATAGAGCGTCAAATAGAGTGAGTAATTTATTTTTCATTTATGTTTTGTTATGTTACCAAGAAATGGAATTTTAAAAACTTGAACAATGGCAGGATGT
Source organism: uncultured Crenothrix sp. (assembly GCA_964450225.1). Taxonomy (GTDB): domain Bacteria; phylum Pseudomonadota; class Gammaproteobacteria; order Methylococcales; family Methylomonadaceae; genus Methylobacter_C. The sequence continues at coordinate 12,521 of CAYVFT010000007.1, forward strand.
GAAAATGGGCAGTAAGGCATCAAGCTTCCGGTGCGCTTATCAGCAAGCTGGCCCTGAGCAAAATCGAAGGATTCAGGCCAGGCGTTGTTCCTCAACTCTACATGGGTTCTAAAGTGTTCAAGTTAATAAATTCTCATTCCCAAGGCGAGGCAGCCAACCAGGTACACATAGTGTACCTTTATTGGCTTTGGAGTTGTGCTTTGAAAATGGTTAGCGATGGGTGCCCTGCTTGGCTTCCATGTAAATGATCTTGCAGAATGGGTTGAGCGATGACGAAATTCATCACAATAGTTGCTCCGAATGATGAGTTTCACAACGCTCTACCCAGCCTCTGATTGCTGAATTTAAGTTCGCCACGGGTGTGCCGGCAAATCGGTAACGCCTATGACTTCGACCCCTGCCTTGGCAACCTGATGATCGTTTTCTACGGAGCTACCGCTGACCCCAACTGCGCCGATTAGAACTCCGTTTTCGTCGACGATCGGTACACCACCCGGAAAAGTAATCAATCCGTCGTTAGAGTGTTCGATCCCGTAAAGTGGTCCGCCGGGTTGGGATAACTCGCCGATTTGTCCAGTATTCATACCGAAGAAACAGGCTGTCTTGGCTTTTTTGATGGCAATATCGACGCTTCCTACCCAAGCATCGTCCATACGCACGAATGCCTTTAAATCAGCGCCTGAATCCACTACGGCGATACACATTTGGGTGCCGATTTTTTTTGATTCTTGGATTGCCGCTTCTATCGCTTTTTTGGCTTGCTCGAATGTTACATGCATAATCTGGTCCTCTTTTTTGCTATTTTAATTGAGTTAATTAATCAGTCCGCGAATCCTTAAAGGCCGTCTCCACGACAACGCTTGAGTGGTCTTTTCCGACCTATTGGGATTCACAGTATATTCGCATAATCCTGCTCCAGTTGACGAAAATTCAGCGATGACATAAAGCGGCTAAAACTTAGCCAGGACGAAAGCCCCATCAGATCTCTGAACTGCGGTGGTAAAAAGCGAGGCGCTATTACGGTGCCCTCTTCCACCAAATCAACCAGTACTTTCATATCCTCAATCATGGTTTTTCCACAAAACAACAATGGAATACGATCCGGTTTGCCTTTGCTGACCGCCAGACGCATGAAATTATATGTCAGCACGAAACCTTTGATATAGGTCAGGTCTTTGGTAAATGGCAGGCCATCCGGGCTGCTGCCTCTGAATACGCGACTACTGAGTGTGTAGTTTTCTTCGTCATCCAGCCCTTTGTCTTTGAAGAAAGCAAATATGTCCATAAAATTCGCGCCTTCTTCAGTCAGGGTAATGGCGCGTACCCGATTAATCAGGTTCATGAGTCGATTGGGTGTTGAGCTGAAGGTTAATATCTCCATCAATACCGCCAACCCTTCTTGGGTGACAGTCGCAGAAGGCGGACCTTTGCCAAGAAAGGTGCAATATGGCTGCGCCAGACCATTCAATGTAGTACCCAAGTGCACCCAAATTTCGTGAACTTCAAGCACCCGCAAATCACGCATATTAAATAAGGCATCCGCACGCAATTTGACATAATCAGTGCCCGCTGCGGCATCAGCAATAATTCCATCGCTAATCATTGCGCGGAGTCCGTCCCCCGGAAACATGCTCTGGATTTTTTCGTTAAGAATGGCTACTGCGTCTTTTGCACTAATCGTCTTGGGTTCTTCGACTAGGAAATCAAGTTGCAAGAGTTGAGAAAGCGTAGCTTCCATCATGCTGCCCAGGGTGGCGATGGTTGGATCGCCAACATGAAAAACATCTTGAGAAGAACCGTACAATTCCTGCGAAATATTCGAAAACGTCGGCGTTCCCCTGGTTTCAAGCATACGCACAACATCTTGATATTCGCGGCAAATCCTGCGCATGATAACGCTAAGCGGATTAAGCTGACCCAGTTTGCGTACTAAATCACGCTCAATCTGATAAAACTCATTTTTTTTTTGGACGGGGTCAAAGCCTAACGGGCGGTTTTGATAATAATCTGTCGTTACTGCGGGTGGTGATTGGCAATTACCTTTAAAAAACTCCTGCTTGATGCCATCGTCCCATTTAATGGCATCGAGAATACGGATAGGTTGTTGTGCTTTGACAATGCGATCAGAAAGCGTTTTGACTTCCGTAAGATAAGTCGATGGTTTAACGGTTTTTTTACTCATGTCTATGTCATCCGTTAGCAGTATCTCGTTCGTATGGTAATAAAAGGATTAACTGTACATATAGCGTAACCAGACCCAGTATATCAATAGATTGAGAAAGCCCAAGGGAATTCCAACACGAGCAAATTCAAAAAAGCCCAGTGTACTTCCTCGTTTTTCCGCATTTTGAATTATGATGACATTACTGGCCGCACCAAGAATCAGAAAATTGCCAGCGACAGTACTACCAGCCGCTAAAGCCATCAACGATTGTGCATCCGGCTTTACCAGCATCGGCAGATAAAGCGCCACCAATGGTACATTAGATACTAACTGACTGAGCGTAGCGCTGAGTATCATAATAGCCGGAACACTGGTCAAATCTATGCGCAACTCATTCACCCATTGCTGCATCAAACCGGTTTGCCAAACGCTAGCCATTAAGACAAACATAGCAGCAAAAAATAGCAAAGTTGACCAATCCACGCTTTTTAATATGTGCAATCGAGTGGAACTAAACAAAATCGGTGGTAATGCAGCGATGATAGCGATATGACTCAATTCAATTCGTATTGAACTGTGCATATAAGGAAGCATGATTTTAAAGGTTGACAGTATGATCAACAAAAATAATGAAGCACGAGCCAGTTTTGCCAATTGTTTATCCATTAGCTTTACTGGGTTATGAGTAAGCGGCATACCGTCGACAAATTCTTTTCGATAAACCAGCCGTAACAGCAAATAAGTGAGCCACAGGTTAATCAGTGTCGGAACCGCGAATGCTTGAAAATATGTTTGAAAAGGTGCGCGTAATCCACCCTGGCTGGCGATAAGAAAATTCTGCGGATTGCCTATTGGGCTCATTACGCTGCCAAGGGTGATCGCGTAAGCCAGTGTTAATAACAGCAACTTACTATTGATTTTGTGTTCTCTTGCCAGCCGCAACACTAGGGGTGTACCGATTATGGCGAGCGTATCGTTCATAAGTAAAGCCGAACTGAGTGCCGCCCCAAACAAAATCCCCACAACCAAGTGCTGTACTGATTTCAGCCCGCCAAACAAACGATAAGCCAGATAATATAAATAACCGCTAGCAACCAGCGCTTGACCAATGATAAACATGCCCAGCAGAAACAGCATGACATCAAGGTCTACAGCTTTTACTGCATCGACTCCACTAATCTGTTGGGTAGCGACTACTGCGAGCGCCCCCCCCGTCATCGACTGCCAGATTTTAATATTAAAATGGCCGATTTTCCGTACGGCGATCAATATCAATACGGTAAACAGCACTACTACAGATATGTTCATTATATGTTGAGATGACCTGATAAATTAAAAGAAAAAGCTATTTTTTAGGGCTTTTTTTCATCCTGCAATCAGGAATTGAATAGCCATTTAAGATAAATTTAAGCTTAATTTAAGATTTAAGTGTGCAAAATAGTAATAAGAGAAAGCATTACCTGAGAAAAACCATGTACGATAAGCCATTAAAAAACACCACGATTGACGAAGATGGTGCTATTGCATCAAGACGAAAATTTCTTAAGCAGATGGCTTGTGGGTCTTTGCTCGCAATGAGCGGGTCCGGAGTTGCGTCTGCGGCAGTTAGACATACGATATATCGGGGGCGAAACGGACACCTTCATATTAAGTCATCGCCTGTCCACACCCTTGCAGAACGATTACATTCTCGTATTTTTACAAGAGATATTCCTGCTGCGCCTCGGTCGTTCAACTCTCCTTCACACAAAACACTGTCCTTCGAACATGCCCATACCGGCGACAAATTAAAGTTAACCTATTTTGAGCGTGGTAGCTACATTAAAGATGCACTCCATGAAATCAATTATCTGCTTCGCGACTATCATACTGACGATATTCACCCGATTGATACCGCGTTACTGGATCAGTTATTTGATCTAAAGCAAACTCTTGGCGTTAATAAACCTTTCCATATCGTCTCCGGTTACCGCTCACCGTTTACCAATGCCCAGTTACGTAAACATAGCCATGGGGTCGCTGAACATAGCTTACATATGCAAGGCCGAGCAATTGACATTCGGGTTGAAGGAGTACGAACCAAGACCATCAGAAATGCGGCACTGGCGATGGCGCGTGGTGGTGTAGGTTATTACCCTCACAATAATTTTGTCCACCTGGATACAGGCGAATTCAGAACCTGGTAAAAAGTACCTGACCACTCATCGTCTGTAAATTCCCCCCTTCAGATTTACAATTACATCAATAGGAAATTTCTGCTGATTTTTTAATTTGCGATGGGTTCTAATGGTTTTACCCGATCAATTCGCTTTATGGCATCTACCTGAATTGATTCAGGCTCCTCTACAGGGATTGGTTCAGGCGATGGAGCAAAAATTGCCTCATCGGATAAATCCCCTGATCTATTGAGTGCTCCTTGCAAAACGGTATCATAACCGTAAATGTCCGGATAAAACGCCAAGTTATCATGTTGATCAATAAAAGATGTAACGTAAAAAAACATTACAGGAATCGATTTTTTTAATATAACCCGTTGTGTTTTGGGCGTGTTCAACGCTTGCTGTATCGTCTCTTTGCTCCATTGGTTTTTTAGCGCAAATTCAGCCAACTGATCAGGCTTTGCAACCCGCACGCAGCCATGACTAAAATCCCTCCGTGACTTACTGAACAAGGACCGAGATGGCGTATCGTGTAAATAAACATCGCTCTTGTTGGGAAATATAAACTTGACCTTGCCAAGTGCATTCTTGTTGCCGGGACGCTGCCTTATTCTTAACGTACCTTGCTTAAGCTGGGCAATGGATGAGCCAGTAAAAGCCACAGCCTTGGTCTCATTACCAAAAGTGGTAACCAGCTCCATATTTTGGCTAGCTAAATATCCCGAGTTTTGTATTAATTTGGGCAGTATTTCTTCTTTTACGATATTGTAGGGGACATTCCAATAAGGCATAAAATCGATAAAACTCATTTTTGCCATCAATACCGGAGTTTGATTTTCCATAGCCTTACCGACAACCACCCTCATATTGGGTATGTCTGTATTAAATTCATCAACGTTATCATATGCCCATAATTGGAAGGCCGGAATATTAACAATAATCGAGGCTCCAGCATTGGCTTCAGGCAACCAGCGCAGGCGCTCCATTGCCAACTCAATTTGTGTTGCTCTTTGACTTAACGACACATTGATTGCTGCAACTGTACCTTTACCTAAAACACCATCAGCATTCATGCCATGTCGAAGCTGGAAATTTTTAACGCCAGAAACGAGTTGGCCTGTGTAGCGATTGGATTTTTTGGTATTACTATCTCCTTGTTCTTCAGGTAAATCACCCAGTTTTGCCAAAAATTCACTAAGCTCTTTGGCTTGAGGGAGATTTCCACCCGGGTTTATGGATTTGTTAATGTACAATGTAAAAGGTACCGATGTTTTAGCCAATAAGCGATATTTAGCTAGTGCCTGTTTTAACTTTTTGTATTGTTTAAGTTTCGGTTCTACTGATTCAGGCAATTGCCCAATAGTGCCTTGCGCCACACTAGTAATAATGAGTGCTGGCAAATCAATCAGCTTCTTTTCTCTTAGCTTGAGATTGAAATTTAGTTCTTTTGGATTTACCCGTCCGTAATGTAAATCATGCAGAAACCGCAACAAGGATAAGCTGATGGCGGTATCGTAAAGAGCTAACTGCTTATAATTATCGGGAGCAATAATTAAGGCGGATGAAAGTCTTTGCCGAAGCGATTGCGTATCATAACTTGTCGAACTTAAACCATTGACCGATGCGTTTTCCAACAGATTGAGTACTTCGGCAATATTTTTTTCTGACTGAACATTACCTAGCCATAACAACTTATTACCCTGCAATTTATAAAGCATCTCAAGGTCTTCGGCACGATTTTGAAAATCAGAGCGCAGCAGATAGGGATGATTTTTTCGAGTAATGATAGCGGTAATTGCATTTGCTGCACTGGCATTTTCGTTAGCAGTAATCTCAGTAGCTACGCTCGCTGCCGACCTTTCTACAACGGATTTATGTTCAGTAACTGGACTGCTTGTTGGAATCATGAGCTCTTCTGCAAATAGCAGTTGAGTTGGGAAACTCAGGAAATAAAACACCACCAACCAGTTTAAAACGTAATTCGCAATCCTTTTAAGGCTTACGCCTTGCAATTCGTGTCTTGTCAGGTTTTTCAAATTACTTTCTTGGAAAAAAAATAACATTCTCGCATCAAGCCGACACACCCACTTTGCCAATATAGTTAAATTCATACTACACACGTCCATCTACAGAATAATCGTAAAATTATCAATTTTTAGCTTTACCGGTAATTAATGCTTCATTACTAACATCAACAGTTTGTTTTAATAGAAAATACGTGCGTCGATCAAACCAGGAACACTTAATTGACTCATTATCTCGAATATAGGTTCTATTTTACACCACCCAAACTTTAGAATGCCTTAACAAAGGCGATGGCAATAAACTTTGCTCTGTTCATATCCTTTTTCTTTGAGTTATGATCTGTGGCCAGTGCACTTACAAGTTGAACTGCCGGAATGAACACCATAATTAACTTTGATGCGCTGATATACTCCGCGCGGTCACGGATGCGGAAAACTGAAACACATTAATTCCTTGTAATATAAGGCGTTAAACACTTTTAAGGATCCGCAATTGTGATCGCACGGAGTATAGAGTAAAGCACAATCACCCATGTGTTCCTAAACTTAATTCAATACGCAAAAACAGCTTTGCAGACATAGCATCTAATTCTGAATAGCCATATCATTAACAGCACAACAATTTTTAAGAGAAGACAACGCCATGACAAATCTCACTTTTTTTGGCGCGACAGGACAAGTGACAGGCTCCTGTTATTTGCTGGAAACCAGTTCCCATCGCATACTGCTGGATTGTGGATTGTTTCAGGGTTCAAAGGAAACAGAAAAGCAAAATGAAGCGGATTTCCCTTTTGATCCAGTTCGCATAGATGCTGTGGTTCTGTCACATGCCCATCTTGACCATTGTGGACGCTTGCCAAAACTGGTTAAAGATGGCTTCAAAGGCAAAGTGTTTCTTACCGAAGCAAGTTTTCCGCTGCTGGAATTGATGCTTACAGATGCCCTGCATCTGCAGTTGAGAGATACCGAGTGGGAAAATAAACGGCGGCAACGTGCCGGAAAAAAACTGCTTGAACCGCTTTATGAACTGGAAGATGTAGAAGCACTATTGAAACTTAGAATGCCAACTGCCTACAGTGAGGAAAAAGAAATTCTCCCAGGCATAACGGTTTCTTTCCACGAGGCCGGACACATACTGGGTTCATCCATTGTGCGCCTGCGTATCATAGACCATGATGAAGCCAAAACACTGGTATTTTCCGGAGATTTGGGAAATCCTAAATCACCCTTAATGCGTGATCCCGCTATTTTAACTGAAGCTGATGTGCTACTTCTTGAATCCACCTACGGTGACCGCGACCATAAACCGTTGGAAAATACTCTGGACGAATTACGCGAAGCCTTGGCGGAAGCGGCGGAAAGCTGCGGTAATGTGATTATTCCTGCGTTTGCAGTAGGTCGAACACAGGATTTGATTTACTGGCTAGGTAAAATTCAACGCCAAGGTGGATTGCCACAACAACAGATATACCTGGATAGCCCCATGGCAATCAGCGCCAGTGAAATCTATGCAGATTATACGCACTTATTTAATATTGACGACCCCGAATTTACCAAGATTGCTCCGCACGGTTGGCAAGCCTGGCTAAATGGCTTGGTTTATTCACAAACCCCGGAAGAATCCATGGCTGTCAACCGAATTGCCGGTGGTGCGATTATTATTGCCGGTAGTGGCATGTGTAACGGCGGGCGTATCCGTCACCACCTTAAATACAATTTATGGCGGCGCAATGCCCATATCATCATTGCCGGTTTTCAGGCGGAAGGTACGTTAGGCCGAACGATTGTTGACGGTAAAAAGAAATATTTGAAAATCCTGGGTTCTGAAATCAATGTAGCGGCAAAAATTCATACTCTCGGCGCTTTAAGCGCTCATGCTGATCAAAGCCAGTTATTAAAGTGGGCTAGTCATTTTAAAGCCCCCAAACCTCGGCTTTATCTGATTCATGGGGAAAAAAACGCAACCTTGTCATTACAAACCTGCTTTAATCGCATGGGATGGAGTGCCAACATTCCCAAGGTGGGAGAAAAAATTACGTTTTAAGGAATGAAATTAAATGGCTTGATCAAGCATTGTGCAAATTCTGGCAATTGCTCCCTGATTCTGCTGGACAAATGCCTTACCTTTTTCTGCTAATGTATCTCTGTAAACTGGCTGTTCATGCAATGTCAAAATTGCATGAACGATATCGTCCTTATTTTGACATTGAATGGCTGCATCCTGGCTTAGCACTCCACGGGCTATTTCCTTAAAGTTGCACATGTAAGGGCCAAATAATACCGGGACACCTACCGCAGACGCCTCCAGAATATTATGCCCACCTCTGGGCACCATACTGCCACCAACAAAAGCAACATCAGAGGCCCCATATAGCATTTTTAATTCACCCATGGTGTCGGCCAAATAAACATCTGTTTCTGTATAAACCCTATCACCTCCTGTGCGCATGACCACAGTTAGTTGCTGCTGTTCACACAGTTTTTTAACGTCTGCAAAACGCTCCGGATGCCTTGGTACTATGACCAGTAATAATTCGGGAATATTTCGCTTGATTTCTTTATAGATTTCCAGAAATATCGCTTCTTCGTCTTTATGAGTGCTGGCAATCAACCATACAAATCGACCTGCAAACAAATCGGCTTTTATCTGCAAACCTTGATCAATTGTTGACTGCGGAATTTCAACATCAAACTTTAGGTTGCCTATCGTTTTGACTTGTTCACTCTCGGCACCAATAGCGATATAGCGGTTTGCGTCAACTTGTGTTTGTGTCGCAATGATGTTTACTCCTGCTAAAGCGGAGTGAACAAGTGAAGGTATTTTTTGGTAACGGCGAGACGATTTTTCTGATAGCCGGGCATTGATAATGTATAACGGAATATGTTTTTTTCCGCAATAAATGAAAAGATTTGGCCAAATTTCGGTTTCCATAATGACCGCCAGCTTTGGCTTAAAGCACTGCATAAACCGATTGACTGCATCGGGAACATCATAAGGAAGATAGACATGCGTAACAGTTTCCTGCATCACCGCTTTAACTCGAGCAGACCCGGTAGGCGTCGTAGTTGTAATTAACAGGCTGGCATCTGGATGTTGCTTTTGTATTTGCTGGACAAGGGGAAACAAAGCCTCAGCCTCACCTACGGAGACTGCATGAAACCAGATAACTCCCTGGGGAAATTTTTTATCATATATAGCGAAACGCTCTCGCCATCGGCATAGATAGGCTGGTGCTTTTATACCACGCCAAAGCAGACGCAAGAGTATAAAAGGTATTAACAGGTAAAAAAGGCAGGAATAAAAAGTACGCATAGTTAAAAGGGGGAAGGTTAAAAAAGCTACAGCTTAATAACCTTGCCCCTTTATTAATTATGCTTCAGCAGCAATTTTTATGGTCAGCGTTACTACAACATCAGAATGTAAATTGATGTCGATGGGATAATCACCAACATGGCGAATTGCCCCATGTGGCAAACGAATTTGCTGTTTTTCAACCGCAAAACCCGCTTCAGTAATAGCTTCAGCAATATTATGCGTACCTACTGAACCAAACAATCTGCCTTCATCACCCGCTTTGTGGGTAATTACGATTTCAAGTTTACTCAGTTCATTACCCAGCTTTTGAGCAGCATTCAGCTTATCGGCTGCTGCTTTTTCAAGTTCGGCACGACGTGCTTCAAACTCGGCAATTTTCTTTGCTGTTGCAGCAACAGCTTTACCTTGTGGAACAAGATAGTTTCTACCGTATCCCGATTTAATAGTGACCTTGTCACCCAGGTTACCCAAGTTTGCTATCTTTTCAAGAAGAATAACTTCCATCTTTTAATCCTCACCTTTCGGTTTTTAACCGATTTTTTTCGCCATCAGGCGTTAGATTGATTTGATTGTTTTTTTCGCAAGTTCAACCACGGGTCACTCAAGCCAATCAGAGCAACTAGCAGCATGGCATGGGGAATCAAAAACAGGGTAATATAGAGCATCGGCACCATATAGCGACCCAGCTTCATTCCGGCAAAAACAGTATGCAGCACTGCCGTTCCGCTTACAGTGAACAACACAAAGAGCAAAATACTGACATTCCATGCAATTTCAGAAATCAGCCCAGAACTTGCCAATGCAACTGCTATGACAGCAGCAGTACCTATTGACAGCCTCGGCTTGGTATCCAATGACAAAAATTCTTGCCTGAAACCACCCGGATTATAAAGATTGGCCTGCCACCATCGTCCCAGAAACAAGCCAAACAGCAAGCCAAATACTGAACCAGCCGCAACTACTCCGCTCATATAATGTGCAAGTACATCGATAGTGTGTTGAATATCAGCTACGGGTGCATCTGCCGGAATCATTTGCGAAAGGACAGCTTTCCACATTGCCGCAGGATCTACCGCATAGAGATAAAAACCTATAACGCCAACTATGCCAATCAATATGGCGATTTCTACTGCCAGAGATAAATGCCGTCCTTCTCTTAATACGATTGAAATTAACCAGACCGGCAACCACAGAACCATTACATATAGCAATGCAAACTGGTAATTACCTATAGCCAGAAATCCCAACAATCCCGCCGCCACACTGGAGAAGGCCAGGACATATAAGCCTTCGAAGGCACCTCGTCTTAACGTAACGAGAGCAACCGTGGCTGAACTTACAACGCTCACCGGGGGCATCATCAGTGACAATAATGCGAGAGAGGAAGCCACTATCATGGCATGGACTCTACCCCGCATAATGTATGCCGCTAAAAAATTCACTGCCCTTCCAGTCTATTTATTTATGTGCGTCACAGAACGGCAGCAATGCAATAAAACGGGCGCGTTTAATTGCTACACATAACTGTCTTTGATACTTGGCGCTCGTTCCTGTGATCCGGCTAGGAACAATTTTGCCAGTTTCAGTAATATACTCACTTAATAAATCCAGATCTTTGTAATCGATCTGCGTTCCACTTTCTGCACTGAATCGGCAGAATTTTTTGCGTCTGATGTTACGTGCCATAATAATTTCAATAGTCCAATAAGTTTAAAATGTTATTCAGGAATGATTTCGTCAACATCATCAAAATCAACATCATCTAAATCAATTTCATCGTCGAGATCGCCTGTTGCCGGCACTATTACCGCTTCTCTGGCCGCCGCGTCTCTAGCTCTGGATTCAGCTGCTTTATTTTCTTCTGCTGTTGAAGTGGCAATGGCAGATGGCTCAGTGATAGCTGCTTTTTGCAATAAAGTCATACTACGCAAAATAGCATCGTTGAAACGGAAGCCACTTTCCAATTCTTCCAATGTAGCCTGATCACACTCAACATTCATCAACACGTAGTGTGCTTTATGGATTTTTCTAATTGGATAAGCCAGATGCCTACGACCCCAGTCTTCCAAACGGTGAATGGTGCCGGCTGCGGCTTCGATGGTTGATTTATAACGTTCAATCATCGCAGGAACCTGAGCGCTTTGGTCAGGATGGACTAAAAAGACAATTTCATAATGTCGCATTATTTTTCCTTTCGGTTAAAGCCTCCCCTCTCTGTCTTATTAAAAAGAAGGTAAGGCAAGGAGGAGCGATATGCCCCGTAGAACCGCGCATTATAAAGCCTTTTTCAGTTAAAAGAAATATCAGATATAAAGAGATGCCATTCGCCGCCAATAATAACCACTATGCGCCCTATCGTTCCAAATCAAGAACTGATGATTAATCCCTTTTTGAGATAAAATTGAACTTAACTGTTCATTATTTTGCAAAAACGGATCTTCTTTACCAATAACCAGGGCAATATCCATCTCCCTTAGCTTGCTTAAGCGCCAGGAACATTCCAGGTTAGGTAAAAAGTGGATAGGGGTATGAAAATAAATGTCCTCATCATAAAAACCATCAAAAAGATCATTAAAACACTCTACGTTCAGGGTGAGATCATAACGACCCGAGAATGCAACCAGCTTTTTAAATAAATGTGGGTAACGAAATACAATATTGGCGGCATGAAATGCGCCAAGGCTTAAACCATGAGAAATCACACACTCATGCTCATTCCTGCTTTGCATGAAGGGCAATACTTCGTTCAGGATGTATTCCTCAAAGTCTTTATGGCGCTGAATACGTCCAGAAGGATGCGCCCATCCACAGTAAAAACTTTCAGCGTCAATGCTATCGATACAGAAAAGTTGCAGCCAGCCTTGCTCTATCTTGTGCCTTAAAGGCTCTACCATGCCCAAGTTTTCGTACTCATAAAACCGACCAAAGCGCGAAGGAAAAACCAGTACTTTCGCACCGGCATGACCAAACATCAGCAACTCCATATCGCGCTGTAACCGATCACTCCACCATTTGTGGTATTCGCGATTCATTTAAGTTTCCATTACATGTCAGTTTAGTTATTCACCTAGAGATGCAAAAAAAGCATCGAGTTCTTTTATTAGTTCGCACTCTTGATGTGCCTGATTAGGGTAATTGTGATGTCCAGCATCCAGTATGAATAACTGTTTTTCACCAGGCAATGCGTTGTATATTGCAAACTGCCCTGGCGGTGCGACAAAGGGATCGAATTTTGCGCATGCACAATGAATTGGCATGGTTATTCTCTTAGCCGCAAGGGCTGCATCGTGATAACGCAAAACTTTAAGCGTCTGTTTTTTATGTGTTCGGTAATACCACTGAACACTATTTGCACTGCCATAGGTTGCAAGTCTCAAACGTAATGGTTGATGACCAAATGATGGGATATTGAGGTGAACTTTGCTAATACGCGACTCCCACGCCATCGCCAAAGCACCAATACCGCCACCAAAACTAATGCCCAGATAACCCAGATGCCCGGCTATATTTGGAAACAGTGCCAGCAAGGCACTGACGGCTAACCAGACATCTTCAACACAACCACCAAGAATATATCGATCCCGCTGATTGATATCATGCAGCACATGCCATTTAGGTTCGGAAGAAATCGTTGGTTGTGCACTAAGAGCCAAGCCGCGAAAACAGGGGAACAGCAAGGCGGCATCTTTAAATGGCAAATGAAAGTCAGGTTCGCTAAGCCCACCGTAGCCGTGGCCGACAATAAAGCCACGTTTAATCACGCCGGAAGCTGGCACCAATAACCAGCCTCGAATAGGGAAATTATCGGTAGAGGTGTAACATATATTAAATACTCGCCAGCCTAGCCTGCTTTCACTTATTAAATTTGTGTGTGGCTGAGGAGCAACGGTTAATGCCTTTTGATAGCGCTTTTGCCAAAAGCAATCAAAATCTTTCGGTTCTTTTGGTGTTTTTACAGCAAACAACTGGCTAAGCGAAAAACCGTAAGTAGGATCAAAATTGTAGTTAACTGTATCCATATCGCTTTTCATCGCTATCTGACATTTATCCCACCCTCCAAAAACATTTCCCTTTTTAACATATTAATCATTACAAAATTATTTACACGGAAAAGGTAAATCAAACAATAATTATTGCTAAAGGCCTGCTGGCAGACATGTGCGTGAATAAACTAGCGAACCATCAGACTTTGGTAAATAACTGCAAGACAAGCCGGGGTTTTTGTGTATTGCCGACCTTATCTTCAAAATCTGGAGGCAGTTGGAACAACCATAAGTTTTCTTTAGTTGTGTTTAAAGTAACGCTTACTAATCAATACATTACACTGGAACATCATTATACAAAGTTAGACATCGCCAACAAACTTGATTAATAATAGACTCTAAATGACCGCTGTATTTCATCAAACTCATAGAGGTAGGGTTGCGCTACTTGGTGATTATTAACCACAACGAGTAAATCATGAGAAAAAACAGAAGTGTTATACCAGTTAAAACTGCCTTCTATGACAATCGAATCGTCGATAACACAATATTTGGAATGGATGGGTGAATAAGGAACGGGATGATCATCTTGACCATACACCAAACCTACTGGAATGCCAGCATTTTTCAGTCGTTGTACTGCCGGCAACAGTGGTCTATTAAGCTCATCTGCCATTGATCGTTCTACACCAATCCGCCCCTGTCTGGCTAGATGCCCGTTAAAAAGAATATGTACATAAACTCCTCTGTCCTGAGCATGTATCAATGCATCAACCACACTATCATGATGATCTCCCAACAGGTCGCCCATCAAAAACAAACAAAGCTTGATCGAACGTCTGGCATGATGAATTTCGGCCAGGATGGCATGATGGGGACGGTAGAGCTTCCCGTTGAGCATAACCTGTCTTCCAAAGGTATATAGCAGATTGAAATGACTTAAGGGATCAATGCCATATCTCTGATTCACACCACCGCGTTGACTCTGGAATATGTTGTCCAGCAGACGGCATACGCCCTTGGAATGAAAGGTCATTCCGGATTCCCAGTTAGCCCACCAGCGATCGAAAGTAATGTTAAATGAACCCAGAATGCAATCCTCATCGTTAAAAATAACAAATTTGGTGTGCATATCCGGTTCAACTTCAATGAGATGGTGCTTGGGAGTGCAAAAAACACCTATCAATTCGACTCTGGCGCGCTTAAGTCGGGCATAATTTTGACTATTGGTAAGAGTCATTTTGCGCCAGTCCACAAGACATTGAACCAAAACACCCTGATGACTGGCATGAATCAAATGCGAAATAAAATCGGTGTCATCAATACAGTCAACACTGACTTTGATGGTACATAATCGGCCGGGATTTTCCCACTTGCTGCGTATCACCTTGTCGATATGATCATGGATAAAACGTTTGGGGTGATAAGGGTGGTATTGCTGACCTTTGGTAAACTTGGGAATAAGGTTTAAGGATTCGAGATGGTGATTATACCAGTCTACATCGCTCTGTAATTCGGCTGCATTTAATTCATAGGTTCGATAGCTATTAGGAGTCGCCCATTCGCCGGTGATCTTTCGATACTGTGGGTGCCCATCCTGCGCCTGATATCTGTCCATGAAAATGTAGTCATTTTGAGAGGGAATGGAGTGCTCATCCAAATGGACAATAAAGGAAAACTTGACACAGTTAATTGGGCCATGGTTGTTGGAAAACGGATGTATATAAAAATCGCGAGTACTGCGTTTGTGGCGATCCCATTGGATATCAAAGGCATCCGTATCAACGATGTAGGTTTCGCATGTACCATGATCACGATACACTTTAAGAATAACTTTTACATTGGCCTGAACGCCATAGAAAACATCAAATTCTATTTTTCCCCAGCGAATATCAAATTTATCATTGAAATCATTGATTCTTTGAAAATAGCCGCCAAGATGTCCATGGGCTGGCATAGCAAAATGTTCTGCTATTTGCATGTCATCACCAGGCATAAAGTCAAGTTTTTTATATTATTTTTATTCATCTTACATTAATGATGGTTCTATGGTGTCGTTAACAGTTGTTTCATGAACAGGATTACTTCGGCTCAAATATCATAAAATAACCGCAATGATCCGAAACTCTGCCGTAATCTTCTTCAGTAAACAGTACTCTTCCAGAAATGATGCGCAGATCACTGGTTTTGTTCATAAAAATATAATCAATACGATAATCTTCGGCAAGGTAATGTTGCCAGTAGGGATCATTCACTTTAAAGATCTTTTCAAATACGCCATGGGAGTTGGCCGCTAGAAACTGATCATCATATTCATTGGACTTGACCACCAGATTATAGCCTTCTGATCCTGCTGCAATATTAAAATCACCACACAGCATGGTGCCACTCACATCCTCAGTTCGGTTGTCCGCGGCCCACTTACTCAATTTTTTAAACTGCTCCGGAAAGCCGTCATCCCACCAGCTTAGATGCGCCGAAAAAAAATTGATTAAGCCCATGTAGGGGACATGTACTTGAGCCATAACCACTTTTCTGGAATGTATGTTATGAGGGTCATGGCTTTTTGATACATATTTTGCTTCCCGTTTTAACATCGGGTATCGGCTCAAAATTGCCACGCCTTCGCGATATTTATTAAAACCCAAATGCGCCCAATCGGCATGAATATGGTATGGCTGGTTCAGGCGATCATTAATTATTTTAGCCGAATTAGTATTCCAGTCTCCATGCCCATCGTTCCAAAGTTCAGCAACTTCCTGAAAACAGACAACATCAACATCAAGCTCGTTAATGGCCTTGGCAATTTGTGAAAACTTGTAATCCTGATTGTCTTCTTGATAACAATGCAGATTAAGAATCATGACTTTTAGCGACTCATGGCTAAGCGAGTAATTCTTGCCATAGTTGTTGTCCCATAAAACCTGGTCCCTGCACTCACAGGAAATAGTATATTGCAATCGAAATGCATCGTTGATCTTGAGCAATCCTTGCCAAATCTGAGAGGCGTATTGATTCGGATTCCGGGCATTACTACGGGATTTTTCATTCCAATAATTTCTTTTGAAATGACAGGGGGTTTTATGTGTGTGCTTCCAATTGTCGGTTGTCCAATGAACTGTGACAGTTTGAGCATAAACAGACTGATTTACCGACACTGTGATGGGAACGTACTTCTGCTCAACTTTCAGCCTGTTCTCAAAGGCGATGTTCAGTACAGGATTCGTCGATACTACTTTAATTCCGGAGTCGGCCTGGCTTGAATAATTCAGGCCCTGCTTGTTATCCCAATATTCTCTGCCCTGTGTTTGATAACGCAATGCAAAGTTGATATTGCCAGGTAGTGATTTATCTGCTGTGGAATGACATGTTATTTGAGCTCGCCAGTACTCTTTATCGTGATCCAGCTTGCTGTGATAGGTTGCTGAAAGCGTATGCCATTCACCATCCTCTCCTGACCAGAGAACATCACAATGCTTGTCATGACTCAGATTTTCTACCAGCATAAAAAAGGACAGTTCCTGTTGAAGGACGCTTTTTTTCCTGGTTATTACATTTTCTACATACAGCAGTTGGATTTTATTCATCCGTCGTCTCAATCAGTAAATGAGCGCAAGTCACGTCCAATTAATTCTGGATGGTGATCTTTAGCAGATCAATTTAAAGGTTTTCATATAACGCCAGATACTGCTCAGCACTGCGTTGCCAGGAAAAATCTTTTTTCATGGCATTAACCTGCATTTTCTCCCAGATATCAGGGGAGCTGTATAAAATCAGGGCGCGCTTGATAGCCTCCAGAAGTGCTCCTGAACTTGCCTCATTGAAAACAATACCGCTCGCCGTTTGATTGGCTAATGTCTCAGGCAAGGTATCAACGACAGTATCCGCCAGCCCACCAGTTTTTCTGACGATAGGAATAGTACCGTAGCGTTGACTGAACATTTGATTCAAACCGCAGGGTTCAAAACGCGAAGGCATCAGGAAAATATCAGCGCCCGCCTCGATAAGATGAGCCAGCGCTTCATCATAGCCAATAGTTATGGCGATTTTTTCAGGATATAAATCAGCTATTTTTTTTAGTTGTTTTTCAAAGTCTTTATTGCCACTGCCGAGCAAGACAAATTGCATGTCCATGGCGATCAACTCCGGAAGACATTCCAAAATCAGATCTATGCCTTTTTGCTCTACCAGCCGTCCGATCAGTCCAAAGAGTGGGACCCGATCGTTAACCGGAAGTGAGAATCTTCTTTGTAATTCAGATTTGTTGAGCAATTTTTTATTGAGCGTTGCTGCGTTAAAGTGCTGTGTAATATAAGGATCGGTTTCAGGATCCCATTGATCCAGGTCAATGCCGTTAATGATGCCGCCTAAAAATTCTTTTCGATGTTCCAGCAAGCCTTCAAGGCCATAACCAAATTCCGGTGTTTGAATTTCCAGTGCGTATGTGGGACTTACTGTGGTAATTTCATCGGCATAAACCAGGCCGCCTTTAATAAATGACAGCATTTCGTGAAATTCCAGCCCGGCTGGATGCCATAACTTGCCCGGCAAATTTAGCACAGCAGCGGTATTACCAGGGAATAGGCCCTGATAAGCCATATTATGAATAGTAAATACAGTCAAAGGCCGGTCATGCTCAAGCGACAATAGCGCCGGAACCAAACCGGTTTGCCAGTCGTTACAGTGGACTACATCGGGCTTCCAGTTCTGATGCACTCTATTCATAGCCGCTTCAACGGCAATACGGCAAAATAGCGCAAACCGTTCAGCATTGATAGGCCAGGGGTTGCCATTTTCATCAACATAGGGGTTACCCGGATAGTTGTAATAGGCAGGATAATCAACCAGCCAGACAGTAACATGACTATCAGGCATACGGGTTTCAAGAATATTAATGTTCCGGTTATCAACACGTATGGAACAAAGAAAGCTGACATTTTCAGTTATTTTTAAAGCCTGATAATTGGGTAGGATCAGTTTAATATCTTGAGATAATTCAGCCAATGCTTTGGGCAGACTGCCGCAAACATCAGCAAGACCTCCGGTTTTAATCAGAGGGTGCGCTTCACTGGTAACAAAGAGTATTTTTTTCATATGATTCTTATATGATCATTTGTAGTTACAGGGTGCGCTGTTGAGCGCACCCTGGAAAGTATCGACTCTCAAATAGCGTCCTAAACTTACTGAAGCTTTAAAATCAAAGCTCCCAAAGGCGGCAAGGTGAGGCTTATGGAGTGAGGGAGATTCATCCAAGGCGTAGGCTCTGATACAACCGCACCATTACCCATGTTGCTGCCATCATAATATTGGGAATCAGAATTAAAAATTTCGGTATAGGTACCCATCTCAGGCACGCCAAGCCGGTAATTCTCTCTTGGAACGGGAGTGAAGTTAAGGACAACAATTAACTCTTCAGATTTGTTTTTACGACGGTAGCTGATAATTGACTGTTGTACATCATGGCAATCAATCCAATCGAAGCCATGATGATCAAAATCATGGGAGAATAAAGCCGGATGTGCTTTGTAAATATGATTCAGGTCTTTGACTAATGTTTGCACGCCCTTGTGATGAGCATAATCCAGCACGTACCAATCCAAATCCTTGTTGGAATTCCATTCACTACCTTGCCCGAACTCACAGCCCATAAACAACAGCTTTTTACCTGGATAAGTGTACATGAAGGTATATAACAGTCGTAAATTAGCGAAGCGCTGCCATTCATCTCCCGGCATTTTATTAACCAACGAACCTTTCCCATGAACCACTTCATCATGTGAAAAAGGCAGGGTGAAGTTTTCAGTAAAGGCATAGAGCATA
Source organism: uncultured Crenothrix sp. (assembly GCA_964450225.1). Lineage (GTDB taxonomy): Bacteria > Pseudomonadota > Gammaproteobacteria > Methylococcales > Methylomonadaceae > Methylobacter_C. The sequence goes on from CAYVFT010000007.1 coordinate 31,987, forward strand.
CCGAAAGTGAGCTGATCATGATGGTACTTACGATGTATAGGTTCCTCGCTCATGTAAGCCAGCACGTCGTGCATCCATCCCATATTCCATTTCATGGAAAAACCCAAACCGCCGGTCCATGTTGGGCGGGTTACTTGAGGCCAGGAAGTTGATTCTTCTGCCATCATAACCGTACCCGGATGCAGTTCATGGGTAACCGTATTAAGTTCTCTGAAAAAATCAATGGCCTCCAGATTCTCGTTGCCGCCATACATGTTGGGAATCCAGTCATTCGCTTCGCGGGAATAATCGAGATAAAGCATGGAGGCCACAGCGTCGACCCTTAAACCATCAAGATGAAATTCTTCCAGCCAGAAGAGCGCGCTGGCCAATAAAAAGTTTTTCACTTCATTACGGCCATAATTATAGATCAGGGTACCCCAGTCACGGTGCTCACCTTTACGCGGATCTTCATGCTCATACAGAGCGCTGCCGTCAAATCTAGCCAAGGCAAACGCATCTTTAGGGAAATGTGCAGGAACCCAGTCAAGAATAACGCCTATGTCATTTTGGTGGCAGGCATCGACAAAATAGCGAAAATCATCGGGCGTACCGTGACGGCTGGTTGGGGCAAAATAACCTGTAGTTTGATAACCCCATGAGCCATCAAAAGGATGCTCAGTAATGGGTAACAGTTCAATATGGGTAAAGCCCATTTGTTTAACATAGTTAACAAGTTCAACAGCGAGTTCCCGATACGTGAGGAAATTTCCCTGATTATCGCGTCGCCAGGAGCCGAGATGCACCTCATAAATAGCCATGGGTTCATGCAGCCAATCGTGTTTGGCACGCTGCATCATCCAACGAGTGTCCTGCCAGGCATAGCTTTTTTCCTTGATAACAATTGACGACGTATTTGGGCGAAATTCAAATTGCTGCCCATAAGGGTCTGTTTTTACAAGAATCTCATTGCTATTGCGATTTAAGATTTCAAATTTGTAAAGGCAACCCTCTTTTAGACCAGGAATGAATATTTCCCAAATACCGCTACCACCGAGATTACGCATGGGATTACAACGACCATCCCAGCGATTAAAGTCGCCAACCACACTGACCCGACCAGCATTGGGAGCCCAAACAGCAAAGAAAACCCCATCAATCCCATCAACGCTATGCAGGTGTCCACCCAGTTTTTGGTAAATATGCCAATGCTTACCTTCTCCGAACAAATGCTGGTCAAAGGGTGGCAACTGGGGACCAAAGTCATACGGATCATAGTTCTCATGGGTATAGCCATTTTTATCTACCCACAATAATTTATAATGTTCCGGCAATTCTCCTTCCTTGGCGTAATATTCAAAAAAATCCGTACCGGTTATCCGATTAAGATGAGAACCATTATCACTGAAGCGGACTGTTTCTGCGTAAGGCAGATAAACTTTAACCAGGATTTGATTATTCTTTGGATGACGGCCCAAAACTGAAAAAGGATCATGATGCTTCGCTTCTATAATTTTTATGGAATCGGAATCGAGTTTATTCTCCTCTTTTTTTACTGCTATGGTTTTTGCAGGCTCAAGGGCTGGCGCTTTAACTTCTGCTTTTGCCTTTTCAGATGTTTTAGCATCATCGGACGCAGCTTTTGCTTCTGATTTTTTTGATATGGTTTTTGCAGGTTCAGAGGCTGCTGTTTTTACTTCGGTCTTTACGTTTATGGCTTTCTTGGGATTAGTATCAAGCGTGCTCGAGGCCGCTTTTTCTTCTATGACTTTTGTAGATTCATAGTCAGGCGTGCTCGCTTCCGGTTTTGCTGCAATCGTTTTTGTAGCATCAGAGTCAAGTGTGTTATTAGAACGCTTTTTCACTTTGAATGGCCTCAGTGTAGTAGTAGAATGAATGTCTGGTGAATCTTACCAAAATAACTAACAGTTGTAATATCTATATCAACATGGAGATCAAAAATGTCAACGTCAAGCAATCAAAAGCATGATCATAACGTCGGTCATTTAACCCGTAATACAATTGCATTAATATTAGCTGGGGGCCGAGGTTCGCGGTTGATGAACATGACTGATTGGCGCGCCAAGCCGGCTGTACCCTTCGGCGGCAAGTTTCGCATTATTGATTTTCCGTTATCCAATTGCGTTAATTCCGGGATCCGCAAAATTGGCATTTTGACTCAATACAAGGCAGACTCTCTCATTCGCCATATTCAGCAAGGATGGGGTTTTTTGCGCGGTGAATTCGGTGAATATGTAGATTTAATGCCCGCTCAGCAAAGACATAGCGAAGATTCCTGGTATAAAGGCACAGCTGACGCTATTTTTCAAAACATTGATATTCTCCGCAGCCGCCATCCTGAACATATTCTGGTTCTAGCCGGCGATCACATTTATAAAATGGATTATGGCGCCATGCTGGCAGACCATGTTGAAAAAAATGCTGATTTAACGATAGGCTGTCTGGAAGTATCGCTGGAAGAAGCAACGGCCTTCGGTGTGATGGATGTTGATTCTAACAGACGCGTTAAAGCCTTTGTGGAAAAACCTGAAAAACCCCCAGTCATGCCCGGCAGAACTGATACGGCATTAGCATCCATGGGTATTTATATTTTTAATGCAGGCTTTCTATTTGAACAACTGCTTAAAGATGCTGACACTAAAGGCTCTACCAATGATTTCGGTAAAGACATTATTCCTGCCGTTATTGATAAATATGTAGTCAATGCATATCCATTTTTAGACCTGCAAAGCGGAGAGCAAAGTTACTGGCGCGATGTGGGAACCATAGACGCCTACTGGGCAGCCAATATGGAATTAATTGGCGTAAATCCTGGTTTGAATTTATATGATAACACCTGGCCTATATGGACAAATCAGGAACAAACACCGCCAGCCAAATTTGTTTTTGATGATGATGAAAGGAGGGGACTGGCTGTCGACTCCATGGTTTCAGGAGGCTGTGTAATTTCTGGCGCAAGAGTTAGACATTCCCTGTTATTCTCAAATGTCCGTGTTAATTCATATTCTACCGTGCAAGATTCAATTGTTTTGCCTCAAGTCAATATTGCCCGTCACTGCCGTATTACCAAAGCGATTATAGAAAAAGGCTGCGAAATTCCAGAAGGCACTATCATTGGCGAGAATAGAGCAGAAGACGAAAAAAGATTTCATGTCAGCTCAGGTGGAGTCGTTCTGGTTACTCCTGATATGCTGGGACAAAAATTGCACTATGTGCGGTAATTAGCAATTGCCAAGTGTAAGAGAAGTCTATCCTTCCGATCCCATTAGGTTAATGGGATTACAATCAATCTATCTTGAATAACCACCAATCCCACACAGGGGTGTGATTATAAGATACATTTTCCGCTAGCATTAGGATGAGGAGATCACAGCTCTGCTCTACCCCATCCTGCACGAAGTTGAAAACAACAGCGTCAAGCTACCTGAATTTAAATCGTATATTTCATCACTCCTCGCCTGGTCAATTGGCGAGAAAAAATATGCCCGATAAAAAAAAGTTGAAATTAGTCTTGTGCTGGCACATGCACCAGCCGGAGTACAGGGATTTACAAACTGGAGAATTTAAGTTGCCATGGACTTATCTTCATGTCATTAAAGACTATGTCGACATGGTTGCACACCTGGAAACCGTGCCGGAAGCTAAAGCGGTAATCAATTTCGCACCTATTTTACTGGAACAAATTGAAGAATATGCAAATCAAGTCAATGCTTATCTGCATAATGGTCATTTAATAAGTGATCCCTTACTGGCTGCTTTGGTAGCCACAACCATTCCAGAAGATCCTGAAGACCGTTTGCAATTGGTGAAAGACTGTATACGTGCAAACAGGGACAGACAAATCAATCGCTATCCGGCGTTCAAAAAACTGGTTGAAATGACTGAGTGGCTTGAACAGCATTATGGTTCGTTGTGCTATGTCAATGCTCAGTTTATTCATGACATTTTAGTCTGGTATCATCTGGCATGGATGGGTGAAACAGTAAAATTAACGGATAGCAGAGTAAAATACTTATTAGAAAAAGGTTCAGGTTATACCCTGCACGATAGAGTTGAAATCGTCCAGATTATTGGCGACCTGCTGGCAAATGTCATCCGCAGATATAAGGTACTAGCGAGAAAAGGGCAAATTGAGCTATCGGTAACGCCTTATGCCCATCCCATTATGCCGTTGTTGCTGGACTTGAAGACTACCCATGAAGCAATGCCCAATGCGCCATTGCCTGAGTTGGACGCTTATCCTGGCGGTGAAGAACGCGTAGCCTGGCATCTTGAAAAAGGTATTCAAACTTTTAAGCGTTTTTTTGGCGCTAAACCTAAAGGATGCTGGCCATCAGAAGGCAGCATTAGTCAACAGACGCTAAAAATACTTGGTGATTTTGGCTTTAAATGGACCGCAAGTGGCGGTTCAGTTCTGCATAATAGCTTAAACCAGCCTGAAAATAAGGAACCGACAGGAATACACCATCCATTCAAGCTGAAAAATACAAAAATAGCTTGCTTTTTCCGTGACGACGGCTTATCGGATCTTATAGGTTTTGAATATTCAAAGTGGCATGCCGATAATGCAATTGGTGATTTGATTCATCATCTTGAGAATATTGCTGCTCATGAACCTGGTGACAAAGTGGTTTCTATTATCATGGATGGCGAAAATGCCTGGGAATATTTCCATGATAATGGCTATCATTTCCTAGGTGCCTTATATAGACGGTTGGCCAGTCATCCAGCAATAGAACTAACCACTTTTTCAGACTGTTTAAAAAATAAAACCGTTGTTAAACCCTTATCGAAATTGGTTGCTGGTAGTTGGGTTTACGGTACATTTTCAACCTGGATAGGATCTCCCGACAAAAATCGTGGCTGGGATATGCTGGGTGACGTAAAATATGCGTTTGATAAAGCCCAGGCGGCCAATCGCTTAACCGACAAACAAGTTCAGCAGGCCGAGTTTCAACTATCTGTTTGTGAAGGTTCCGACTGGTTTTGGTGGTTTGGCGATTATAACCCTGGCGAAGCAGTCAGTAGCTTTGAAAAACAATTCCGGCTTAATTTAGCCAATCTATATCGAATATTAGACGAACAGCCTCCAGCCTATCTGGCACTGTCATTTACCCAGGGTTCTGGTGATCCCGCCATGGGTGGAACAATGCGGCCAGGTATTGAACAATAACTAGAGACACTTAAACGTGAATAACCTTTTAAACAAACGCCGTGCAGGCGTTCTGCTGCATATTACCTCGTTGCCAGGCACTGAAAAACAAGGTAATTTGGGACAAGATGCCTATAATTTTGTCAATTTTTTGCATGATTCCGGGATTAGCGTATGGCAAACCTTGCCATTAGGCATGCCCCATGGGGATGGTTCTCCTTATCAGTGCTTATCTGCTCATGCCGGCAATCCGGAATTTATTGATATTGAAGGGTTAATACAACCGGGTTGGTTACAATTATCCGAGCAGTGTGAAGAATGCCAGGGAGCTTCCGCGCTCAACAAAAGAAAATGTTTTATTACAAAGGCTTATCATGGTTTTTTAGAGCGAGCTGAACGACGTGACTGGGACGACTTTGCACTTTTTTGTCAGGAAAAGGCATTTTGGCTTGATGATTTTGCCTTGTTTATAGCCCTTAGAAACGTATTTAATCAACAATGCTGGAATCAATGGCCTGAGCCTTTCAAAGAACGAGATTCAAAAGCACTCAAAGAAGCACGCCACCGTTTATCAACGACAATAGAAGAAATTAAATTCGAACAATATGTCTTTTTCCGGCAATGGATGGCTTTAAAAACCTATGCCAATGAGCGGGGGGTTCTTTTGTTTGGCGATATCCCCATTTTTGTGTCTTATGACAGTTCTGATGTCTGGGCTAATCGCGAGGTTTTCAAACTCGATGAATCTGGTGAAATGTTAGTGGTCGCCGGCGTGCCACCTGATTATTTTTCTGCAACAGGTCAGCGTTGGGGCAACCCGCATTATGATTGGAAATATCTAAAGAAAACCTGGTTTAAATGGTGGATTGAGCGGATGCAAACTCAGCTTGAACAGTTTGATATTCTTCGTATCGATCATTTTCGTGGCCTGGAAGCGGCGTGGGAAATACCTGCCGATGAACCCACAGCGCAAAATGGTGAGTGGGTTAAAGCGCCAGGTAAAGCCTTATTGAAGGAAATAAAAGAAAAAATGGGGGCGATTCCCCTGGTGGCTGAAGACCTCGGTATCATTACCGACGAAGTTGAAGCATTAAGGGATGAATTCCATTTGCCCGGCATGAAGATTTTGCAATTTGCATTCGGTAGTGGACCTGATAATCCCTATCTGCCTGACCATTATGAAAGAAACTGTGTTGTTTACACGGGCACTCATGATAATGATACGACTGTGGGTTGGTCGCAAAGTATCAGTGATTATGAGAGAAACTACGCTTACGATTATCTGGGCAAGCCGTCAATTTCTCTGCATTGTGCACTCATACAAGCCGCGTTGGGGTCGGTTGCCAATCTTGCTGTAATACCCATGCAGGATATTCTTGAACTGGGTTCCGAAGCGCGCATGAACACGCCCGGTACTACAGTAGGCAACTGGAAGTGGCGTTTTCAGTGGGACCAGCTAGCACATGAGCGAGCTACCCGCTTTGCCTATCTGGTATCATTATTTAACCGGAAATGATTTAAAAACAGATGAAAGGTTCAAGGAAAAAGGTGCAAAGATATGCTTTGTTTTACCTTGAACCCGCTTTATTCAATCATCATCACGAACAACTTCTTTCGTAATCGGTAATAAAGGAATATTGTAATTCGCTATAATTGCCTGAATCTTATCTGACTTAGCTGCAATCAGCTTGTCAAGCGCCTCTTTTCTTGCCTTATCGCCATTGCGAACGCCCATCGCCATGGCAAAATCAAACTTTATCCCAGGCGTTGATTTCATCGGAATCATTGTGTAACTGTTCTTTGGACTTTGTGCAGCAACATAGGCCGCCATAGGCCCCCACAAAATCACCATATCGATTTTTTTGGCTTTAAAATCCTTGTCTATCTGCATAGCCGTATTATTTTCACTATCCCCAGACATTAATTGATAAGGAATTCCTTGATCGAGCAAACCATTTTGTTGCAACCAGGCCGTTCCAGGACCGCGATCAAACATGGCAATTTTCAATGCTTCCTGTCTTTGCAAAGGCAGTTCGGTTAATTGGGCGGCATCCTTAATATCATCCCAACCGCGCCCTTTCGCAATCAACAGCACATAAGTTGATTTATAGTAGGGCGCAGTGGTTAAAGTCAAATCATAACCAGCCGGAACCCCCATAACGATGTCACATTTAAACTTATCACTTTCCGCATCCCATTCGTTTACCGGCGCAGTTAAGGTATTGCGAATAAAACCAATACGTTGGGCAAACCAGGTATATTCAACCTTTTGCCCTAGTTCTTTGGCAAATAATTCGGCGATTTTATTTTCAAAACCGTCTTTGTTTTTTGTTGAATAAGGTGGATTCAGTGGGTCAGCACAGACTTTAAATTTTTCTTCTGCTGAAGCAGGCAATATCATCGCCGCTAAACATAGCCCTGCAAGTATTTTTGTAATGCTCATTTTGTTTCCTTTTAGGAATTGTAAAGACCGGATAAATCACGTCTACGTGAATTAATGGGTTTCTTCAATAAATTATTTTCAATGGTAATATCATAATATTGATTGCGATTGATTGTAAGACTTACCTTTAAGCGAATGTCGATATCCGACTGTACTTTTTGTAGATAGCAAATTACAGGGGAGTTTCCAAAAATATAATGCTCAGGGTTACAGCCTAACCTTATTCATTTGACAGTGACGAAGTTCGCATAGGATGTGCCGACGATAGGAGGCGCATTAATCGAGTAACGCGATTGATGCGCTTCGTACCTCAGCGCATCCTATGGTCCTGGGTTTCAGTCATTGTAGTGTGGGCAGGCGGTTTTGCTCATCATTTAGTATTACCACATTGTTTCGTCCAACGGCCATGCCAACGATTTAACATTGCCGCATTGTTGCGTTTCTCAATGGATACGCCTTGCATGAGGAGCCGTGTACGGACCCGTACGCACGGTTCTGTGGGCAGATGGAAGCTGCGGCCTCCTCTGACCCGATGAATACGGGACATCGGAGCCTCGAAAGCCCTCGCTATCGTAGGTTACACAGATGATTCACCGTATTCATCTTCCGGTTCGGCGAAGTCCCCAGCCCAATCCGATGGTAATAAACCAAGGCGGACATATCGATGGAACGAAGAGTAAGGCCAATCCGCCAAACGTTGTACCAAGCCATGTTTAACAGGATTCCAATGACAATAAGCAACATGGTGAGCATAATCACGTTCATCGCGTATTGTATGTTCCCAGAACCGTCGTTGCCACAGCCGATATTCACCACGATTATCGCGAGTTAATGATACGCCAGTTGTACGTAATGCGTGCGCGAAACGAGATTTGATCGCCCGCCAACGCCCGGAATAATCCGCATCACCTTCGGGCAAAGTCCAGATTGTATGCAAATGTTCGGGCAGTATGACAATGGCATCAATCGTGAAAGGCCGTTCCGTCCGCACCGAACGAAACGCGTCGCGTAACAAATCAACATGTTGCACCAAAGTATCAGAGGATCGGTTTCGCAGTGTCACCGTGAAAAAATAGGTCCCGCCCGCAACACGATTACGCCGATATAACACCATGTCATTTCAATCAAAAAGTTTATAAATCCGTAGCCCGTATGTAGCAACGCGGAATACGGGACATCGAAGCATCGAAAGCCCGGATTCCGCAAGCTCCATCCTGGCTACTCGCTACTCGCTACTCGCTACTCGCTGCCCCCCATTTGTCGACTCTCGATCATACATTTTCCCCGCATTCGAAATATACGTCCACATGCAGTTCGGCACGCATTCTCACAAGGGCTTGCAAGCCTTCTAAGCTAATCACAGGCCCGCCGTTTCCAGCTTTCGAAAGCCAATAAACATAGATACGAAGCTCAAAGCCCTCATTGTATATGCAAAGTAATTCCTCCGAATCGATACCCGCGCCATCAGCCAGAAAAATAATATGATTCGATGCATCATCCGACTTTAGAATATCCTTTGAAGAAAGGATCCACGCTCCACGTCTGGCAAACACGGATTTACGGATTGGATCACCTCGCAAGACAGACGAAGTTGGGTTGGTTTTCAGTCGTTCAGTAATTGAATCGGGTTGAAGGTCTTCTCCGTAAATACATAAAGACGCATAAGTAATACTAACGGTTTCTGCTTGGGTGCTGTTCGAAAGCATTGTTTTGATCCTCTGAGTCTTCAAGGTAAATAGTCTACGTGAATTTCCGATAAATCTTTGATCAAAGGGATCGTTCACCATGAAGCTCGGAAAAACATCATGGTAATCGGCATAGCATCGATTAAGAAACACAGCCCCAACTAAGGATTTCGCACCAAAAAACACCTCCTTATTTTTTGCTTTACTAGGCCCGCTGGTTAGGTTTCAGGTATATCTTGAGCTCAGCCAACTCGTGCTCCAAATTCTCGATTCGATTATCTTTCTCTTTGATTTGTGCATAAAGCGCCTGAACCGCTGCGAGTAAAACCCCGTGACTATCGACCATATTGATAGTTTTATCGTCACTACCTAGCCTAAATGCTGAGAAAAAGTCTTGTGCCATTGGCCCAATATGTTCCACTTCCTTTGCCTCGTTTTTATAGTTCCAGCGGGATATTTCAATCTCCAAAAGCTTCGCTAGAATATCGTTACTGTCAATGGGGCGGATGTTTGCTTTCTTGTTCCGATCAGACACAACAGTAGCACCGGCTATAGTGGGTATAGGTGCCAATAAGAGTCCAAGTGCTAATAAACCGAGAGCAACAGGTATCCAATATTTCGATGGTTCATCAGATATTTCTGGTTCATTTGGTATATCTGGTTCATTTTGTATATCTTCTTCCTGATCACCATAGTAGGACTCATCGTTGTTTTCACATTGGTCACCACCACGACTTTTTCCACCTTTACCACTTTTGCCACCTTTACCCCTTTGGCGCCCCTCCTCGTTCCATTGCGCCCAAAGTTCTTTTTGCTCATCCTTTGTGTAGTTTTCATCACCTCTGCGACCACCCTCCTTTTGCTTTAATCCATGTAGCCAATCCTTGAAATCACGATTGTTCGGATTAAACTGATTTCCTTTTCCTCCCAATCCTGATACATCGACTCCTCCGACAGGATTATTGTTAAGATAACCATATAGGTTTAGGTCCCCGCCGGCGAATTTGATCTTATCCTTTGCCGTCCAACGCCCCGTCGAAGCTCCATAATCCCTTGCCCCAAAGCGCACTAATTTGGTGTTGGGATCATAAATTCCTCCCGCAAACCCGAACGGTTGAAATCCAGGATTGGTATCAGCAGTGACATTACCCCATACATCAAAATCCATCCGCTGCGCGACAGTATTTGTAGCAATATCCACGATCAGGTGCGGCGAACCGAGATTGTCGGTGAAGATTCGGTAGATGACACCGCCCTTGACCAAGTAATCTGGTACGTTGAGATGGGTGGCATAGACAAAGCGGCTGACGAGATTCCCATTGCCGTCGAATTCGGCGATGGGTTTGAGCCGTCCCTGATAGACAAAAGCCTGCACCAAGGTTCCGTCGATCTTCTTGCCGATCCGCCGGTTCTGTCCATCGATGACATAATCGATTTTCGACCCATTCGGCAAGGTGACGTGCCTGAGATTACCAAGTACGTCGTAGGTGTATTCGGTCACCTGGCCACCTTCGGTCTTTTTCTTGAGCTCGCCGTTATCGGTGTACTCGTAATTGACGCCGTTGTAATCCAGCAGCCGGTCCTGGGCATCGTAGTGGGCGATCTCGACACCGTTGACGTGGGTACGATTACCGTTGCCATCGTACCCATAGGTCGTTGATGCGCCGCCATTGACGGTCACCCGGATGAGTCGGCCGCTCGCGTCATAGCCATAATCAGTCGTCTTGGTGATACCGCTTTGGGTTTCCCGTTTCTGCTGGATGCGGCCCAGCTTGTCGCGGTCATAGTCGATGCGCAACAAGCTGGAGCTTTCATATTTGGCCTCATAGTTTAGAAGCTCGCTGAAACCGTTGTAGCCAAAACTGTCCGTCACCTTGCCTAAGCTCGTCGCCTCCAACAGACCATTAGCGGCGTTGCGGGTGAGAATCAGGTCACCGACTTTCGCTAGCAAACTGTCCGCGTCGTACTGGTAAGCGACAGGGTTCGCGCCGTTGACACTGACCGAGTTGACCCGGAAATCGTTGTCGTAGCCGTAGCCGACACTGCCGGTCGACGGGCCGGTCCAAGCGATGCGGCTGAGCAAGGCACCGGCGTAGGTATAACCCAAGCCTCCCCCATCGGGCGTGGCGACGCTGGCCAGTTTGCCGGTCGTGGGGTTATAGGTATAGGTGAAGTCGCCTTCCGGCACGGTGAGCTTGTTGCGTCGTCCCGCCGTATCGTAGAAATAATCGAGAGCCAGACCATCGGGACGTAGCACCTGGGTCAACTGTTTATCCTGGTTGTAGAAATACTTGGTAATGGCGGGTCCCGTTCCGGCGTCCGGGGCGATGTATTCCGCCAGCAAGTTGTTCGGTGTGTAGCCGAATGTGTGAGCCGGCCGATCCGGCGGAGTGAGCGAAGTGAGGTTGCCGTTGGCATCGTAGCCCAGACCGATTTGCCGGTTGTCAGGCAGCGTTTGCACGGTGACCCGACCGGCCAGATCGTAGCCATAGGACACGGTGTGCATCAGCGGATCGGTGATGGTGTCCAGATAACCGTCCGACTTATAGGTAAAGGTGCTGAGGCGTTCATCGCTACCGATGCCCTGGCGGATACTCTCCAGACGGCCACGGGTATCATAGGTGTTGTTGACACTGAACAACCCGCTGACCGTCGAGTTCACCACCCGCCCTAGGGCATCGATGGTCGTGGTGGCATGCCTTCCCGCGGCACTGGTGCTAGTGGTCGTCTTGTTAGCACTTTCGAAGACGCTGGTGAAGACTCGTCCATTGAGGCGCACCGTATCGGTCAAGCGGGTCAGGCTTTGCAAATTGTTAGGGTCACTCAGCGACACGCTCCGTTCGGTGGTAACCGTCGAAGTTAAGCCGCCTGTGGTCGTGGTTTCACTCTTATCGATTGCAGCCTGCATGCCGAAGCGCGGATCCGGTCCTTCCGTCAGCATATTTACAGTTCCGTCTGCGGTGTTGGTCTGGCGGGTGCCATCGGTTTTGATCAGCGAGGACGTCTGTGTGCCATCCGGGAAAGTGTTCACCCGGTGTTCGTCACCAGTCGGCAGGTCGAATATCTGATAGCGTGTCGCTCTTCCGAGCGCTGTTTGCAGCGTTACGTCCACTCCTTCATTGACCTCGTTGCGGGTCAGCGACTGGTAACCATCGCCAGGGTCTTCATCTACTTTCAGTCGACCCAGTACATCGTAAGAGAAACCGGATCGATTGTCGGCCTGGTCCGTGAAGGACTTGAGCAGCCCACCTTCGTAGTAAAAGAGTTGCACAGCTTCGTTCGCTGGATTGGTGATGCTGGCGAGATACCCTTGGGAATCTGTAGTCAGTGTTGTGCGCTGGCCGAACGGGGCAATGATCGCGGTGGGTTTACCCGTTACATCATGTTCGATGGTGGTCACGTTGCTGTCACCGTCCGTAATGGTCGCCAATCTTCCCTTTGCGTCGTAGCCGAAGGTATAGAGGATACCGCCAGTAAGCGCATGGATAGTTTGTAGGTGGCGGCCCTGGCTGTCAAACAGATAAACCTCCTCGCCATCGGCGGACGCCACTAAGATATCAACAGGACTAAATCCCGGTAACAGCGACGCGACACGGCGTATCCGAACTTGCGCACCGAAGGTCAGGTTCCTGTCCGCAATATAGAGATCCCTATCTTTTCCCAAGGCCAATGTATATGGGGCGCCAAGTGTTGCGGCTGTCGCAAGCCCCAAATCGCCGGCAAAGCCTCTCAACCCGTTACCGGCAACAGTCTGCAAGAGGCCGTCAGTACCAACGGCGCGTACTCGGTTGCCACCCGCCTCGCCAAAGAACACGGTACCGTCGGTATCCACCTCAATCCCCCTCAAAGCGTTCAGACCAACCTCCTTGGCAGGACGGCCATCGTTGCTCTGGCAACAGTCATAGGTACCATTTCCAGCAATCGTGCGAATGAGACCATCTGTGCCCACTGCCCGGATGCGATTACGCCCAGTATCAGCGATGTACAGATCCCCGTTCGGGCCGATCGCGATGTCATTAGGTAATCCTAGAGTTGCCGAAGTCGCCAGGATGTTGTCGCCGTTGTAGCCAGGACAAACCGATCCGAGCGGTCCGGTGCCTGCGACTGTGGAAATCGTCCCACCAGTGTCGACTTTACGGATAGCGCAACTATCCCGGTCAGCGATGTACAAGGTACCGTCGGAAGCCACGGCGACGTCGTAAGGCGCACGCAGACTGGCCTGTGTTGCGGGGCCATTGTCACCGGCGAAGGCAGTCGCCCCATTTCCCGCTACCGTGGTAATGAACCCGTCTGGTGTTATTTTCCTAACACGTCGGTTCCCAAAATCGGCAATAAACAGACTGCCGTCCGGCCCCACGGCAAGGCCTATAGGCTCAGCAAGTTGTGCCTGTGTGGCTAGACCGCCATCCCCACCAAACCCTCCGAGATTAGTTCCGGCTATTGTTCTAATAATCCCATCAGGCCCCACCGCACGGACCCTATTGCTACCTCTTTCATTAAGGTAGAGCGTACCGTCGGAACCCAGTGCCAAGCCTTCGACTTCGGGAACAAGGCCGGAATCGGTCGCCTTTACCCCATCCTTCGATATTCTTGTGCCGTTGCCAGCCACGGTGTTGATGCCTCCTAGCTTGAAGGCTTCGACGCCATTTTTGTTGCCATCGCCCCTCCGCAAACTTCGACTTGCAAAATCATAGACGTGATGCACGTCCAGACTCCAGCCACCGAGACCTTGCGACTTCGCGTCCCAGGGACCGATGGCTTCCTGTACCTCCGTCCACAAAATAACTTCTCCTCGGGACCGGCTCCCGGTGATTGTACCGTTACCGTTATAGCCGAATCGGTCCGTTTTCTGCGTCACGCCGCGATAGACATAACCAATGCGAATATTAACCGGCTGCGTCCCTTGCAGCACATTGCCGTAGATATCTTTGCCATCCCATGTGAAGGTATAAGATTGGTTGGCGAGGTTGACCGGTGTCAGTTTGCCGGATGCTATGAGTGGGCAGTACCACGGGCGGAAAAAATTGACATTGAGCACGGCACTACCGTCTAAAGCAAAGGAGGGCTGGAACAGGAAATCGCGCAAGCTGCTCAGAGCCGAGGCGAACATAGCCTCGAATCTTAATGGCGTATAGCCCCCAGCGTCGCTAAAGACTGGGCCTTCGCAACCCTTGCCGTTATAAAGACTTTGCGTGAACTTCCGCCCGGCTACCTGAATTTCCAGTTCAATGCCAATCAAGCTGTCAGGAACCGTCTGGTTGCTAAGGGGAATTTCAATAGTATAGGCGGCTTTACGCCCCGGTACGCGATCGCTTAGGTAATGGAGCCGGAACGGTGTACCGCTCACCCCTGCCGATTCGCCGAGTGTTTGATTCTGACATTCAATCACAGAACCACATTTCTTACTTGGATCGGGGTGTTGCGAATCCGATTTGGGTTTGCCAGGATCAGGGTAACGGGCATCCGAGGGAGGACCGAAGGGCCAGTTATAATCCCACGAACTAAAGTGGGTGACCGGCACTCGCCAGAGCGTCTGTCCGGGCTGGTAAAGGGCAGCTAATTGTTGTCGCTCGGCCTCGGTAACGCCCAGTGCTGCCAGTGCAGATGCATTTGCTGAGCTGCCGCTGCCATCGATATCCATATCCGCAAGTCCGTTGCTGATTCCAAGCACCTTTATGACGCGGCCGTTTTCGGAGGTAATCCAGGCCGCTTTGGTCCGGTCATAGTAACCCGCCGGTACAGGGGTACCTACTGCGGCTTGCAGGAAGTTCTCGACGTAATTGATAACGGGGCGATCGAAACGGACTTCCCGCGCGTTCGCCGCCAAGGCCTGATCGACACTGAGTTCCACCGCATAGGTGAAGGCTGTGTTCGGCGGCAATGCCGCCGGCATCGCCAGAGGCCCGTTGGGACCAACGGTGTATTCAGTTGACCGGACATTGAGCGAGGTGAGCGATTGCACCGTCCCGTCGGGGAGAACCATTTCTGCATTCGTGCCTTGCTGGAACAGAAGTCTTGACTGCCGAGTACCGTCCTCATCGGCAACAACGCTGCCTTGGGCCACTTGGATTGGGGCTGTGGACGTCAAGTCGACTGTGGTTACGTTGGGGTCCGATGCAATGAGGACGACATCGTAAAGTACGGCATAGTCGTTCCATGAAGGTGATACTTGCCGTTGTGCGGGCAGATAACCGGACTTTTGATAATTCAGCGTGAGAACTCCGCCCCCGTTGACCGCCATATCAAACTGCCCATCCGCACGGCTTTGAGTCTGACCGTATTCGGTATGATCCTTGATGGTGATCGTCACACCCGTTAGCGGTTGGTTGTCTTTATTCAATACCTTGCCACGTATAACGGCTGCGCGTTTGGCTTCGATGGTATTGGGCAGCATACCGGTCTGAATGGGGTTGCTGCCGCTATAGAGAAACTGGGTAGACGCATAGGTGGTAGTTGCCACTGTGGGATCAACTGCCGGCGCCACCGTCTCGGGATTGGGCGGCAAGCCTTGGTCTGGTCCCAGGGAAATGCTCAGGTTAACGGCTGTGCCTAGCGCAACTTTACTGTTGCCAGCAGGACTTTGGTTAATAACGCTACCGTCGGCTTTGGCATTATGCTCGAAGCTGAGTGCTCCTACATTCAATCTGGCTTGTTGAATTGCGGTTTCGGCGGCTGCACGGCTAAGATCACGTACATCCGGCACGGTGATTTGTCCGGCTTCGGCCACTATGACATTGAAGCTTTGATTATCGCTGCCGCCTTTGCCGTCGATGACATTGATGGTGACGGCTTGAGGGCCAGTCTGACTGGCCGCCGGTGTCCAGCTGATCATACCGGTTTGGGCATTAATCGACATGCCAGTTGGAAACACGCTTAAACTATAAGTCAAGGTATCGTTGTCGCTATCGCTGGCATCGACATCATAACTATAACTATTGCCTACGGTCGCATTCGGCTCAGGGCTGGTCATTATTTGCGGCGGATGGTTTTCTGGCGGCGCTGCCGTTACAGTGACCAGAGCGGTATCGGGATCACTGTTGATCTTGCCGTCATTGACAATCAATTGACTGATATAGTCGCCGGGCAGATCGGGGATCAACGTGGCTATGGCCTGGTTACCATTTTGCAGCACAGGATTGCTGTTTACCGGTTTATTGAGCAGTGACCAGACAAAGCTCAACGGATCGTCATCGACGTCTTTGGACAGTTGACCATCCAGGGTCACCGGTTTTCCGACAATGCCTAATAGATCGGGGCCGGCATCGGCGATGGGTTTGGAATTTTTGGTGCTGATAATGACACGATCGGGGTCACTATTTAGTGAGCCGTCATTAACTATCAATTCGACGGTGTAGTCGCCGGATTTGTCGGGCGTCAGGCTGGGCGTTTGGGTAGTGTCGTTTTGCAGTGTGGCTTGACTGCCGGTCGGTTTGGCAACCAGCGTCCACTTGAAAGTAACCGTATCGCCGTCAATATCTTTGGAATTAATGCCGTCCAGGTAGGCGATTTGTTGCTTAAAGACGGTTTGATCGTCGCCAGCTATGGCAACGGGTTTGGAGTTTTCTGTGGTGATGACGACCCGGGCTGGTTGGCTGTCAGTCTGACCGTCATTGACGATCAGTTCAATTTGGTAACTGCCCTTGTGATCGATGAGCAGTTTAGGCGCAATGTCTGTTGGGTTGTCCAGTTGGCTTGTACTGTTCGCTGGTTGAGAGACAATCCGCCAGCGGTAAGTTAATGAGTTACCGTCCTCATCACTGGAATTGATGCCGTTTAACGTGACTTGAGTCCCAACCGGAACACTTTGATCACCACCGGCATTGGCTTTCGGAGGATGATTGGCTTCCTGAAGAATACCAAAAACACTGTGTTTGAAGGTAAAGGCTGTCTTTTGCGGATTATTGAATTTTAAGAGAATATTACTTACGCTTTCACCCGGATCAAGAACGCCGTCACTGACCGGCACATTGACGTAGGGTGCGCCATTCGACTGAACGCCTGTAGCATTGGCCAGCGTGACTGTAGACGATGAGATCGTTGTAATAGTGAGCTGTACCGGTATATCGATGGGAACAGCGGACCGGTTAGTCAGTGTTGCCAGGGTATCGAAGGTATTCGAGCTGCGGTTGAGGCGCAGTCCGCTGAAACTGACGCT
This sequence comes from uncultured Crenothrix sp., assembly GCA_964450225.1. GTDB lineage: Bacteria > Pseudomonadota > Gammaproteobacteria > Methylococcales > Methylomonadaceae > Methylobacter_C. Next base: position 49,422 of record CAYVFT010000007.1, read on the forward strand.
GATCTTGTCGTCGACAGTAACGGTACCCGGCGTGAGTGTAGCTAACGCAGACGGAAGAATTAATGCCATCCCGATGACAATCAGCATGACTGCCAGCAACCATTGCCAATTGGCAATGCCACGATTGTAAAATTTCCTTAGGATATTTTTTACTTGAATTTGTTTGACGGACATTTTGGTATCCTCTTGATGGGCACGTTTAGCCAATTAGGATTGCAGTCTGTTCAGTTTTGTTTTTTAGGTTTTGTACTGCGTTTTTTACGCAAATAAACAGACCATCCACCTAAAAGGATTAACCCGAGGCAATCTGGTTCCGGAACGTTTTGTATGGGTACAATTGACCAAGTTGGCGAATCAGGTTCTGTGGATGTGGATGCAAAGACTGATAAATTGCCACTAGCCGTACCGGTCAAATCTAACGCGAAAAGCGCATTCGCTCCTGTGTTGTCCGTGGTGGCAAACAACGGAAAACCGCTGCTATCGAGGATAAAAAACGAAAAGGAGTCTGGAACAGTTGCACCGGCAGCAAACACATTGGTTGTTTCCAATTGAAACTGGAACGAGTTGCCTAGCGTAATGGCCTGAAGAAATTCATTGAAACCGGAAGCATCACCTATTACAACCACCGAGTCCAGTTGACCGGAAACTTCGCCTGTGCCCACACCGGTTGCGGGATCAAAAATACCGTCGGTCAGGAAATTACTGATTTGTACTGTGTTGTTGTCTATGCCATCACCATCGATAAAATCAAAAGCCAGAGCCGCCGCTGTGCCGGCTAAACTGGCGGTGTTGACATTGATGTTGTAGGCGTATGCCCATCCCGGCGAGGGCCTGACAGCGATTACTAACAAAATCCCGGCGATAAATATTTTGACGATTTTAAGCATGATGAACCCCTTTTTGTTGTTATTCTTTTTCATTTTCAAGGGAAAGGCTTGATAGCTGGCGTTTAAAAAGCAGCCTTATTGGCTTGCTCTTGTTGTGTCTATAGGTGTTGTTAACATGCACATTTATCATTGCAAAACCTGACGATATAAAACTAAGGCAATAAAAAAGCCGGATTACCCATAGCAGACTTGACGATGCTGCTTTCGGCAATCCGGCTTTCCCCTGTCAGGGGATCCGCGACTTTCTGTCCCTACCTTACGATAGGTTTGGCGTTGTTTTTTTTGAGTAGATCACAAAACAAATAAAGTTTCAACTGAGGAAATTACTAAGGAATACCGGTCTCAAGGGGCTATTTTTTAATGGCTCCATTTATCTTTCAAGAAGAGTGTGAAGACGGAATGAGTCATTAAACACAATAAACAGGGAAAGGTTCAATACATTAGTGATTGGCTCAAACAGCTAGTAGGATGGGTAGAGCGATAGCGAAACCCATCACTAAACTAAACCGGCTTATTCTCATCGCATTGTTGATGGCTGTATTATGCAGCGGCGCTGGCGCAGAAGCGGACGGCCCGGATTTCTGGCGAGTTACCGGCGTTGCGGACGGCGACGGCCTGAACATTCGTGCTCAAGCCAACGCGCGTTCTGCAAAGGTGGGCGCAATCCCTCCAAACGGCAATTGTATTGCCAATCTCGGCTGCCAGGGCAGCTTAAGCTTTGAAGAATACACGACGCTCAGCCAGTCGGAGCAAGCCAAACGTCTAAAGGAAAATCCCCGCTGGTGCCGAATCAAATACCAAGGCCTCACCGGCTGGGTGGCCGGACGTTATCTTACCGAGGGCGAATGCCCATGACGCATGGGTACCTACACAAGTATGACGACCCCTTTTGCAAAGGGCTACCGGCAAGGATATGGGTATACTTAACACGGGCACGGATTGCGGCTTTTGTCCCCCTCTCCTTTTGGGTAAAAATGAAATGACTATCCACCGTCCTGCCTGTCGACTGCGTGAAGGGTTCCAACGCTTTCTTAGGAAGACTACAACAAAATCAAATTTGGAGCAGCAAAATGAAATTCATACTCTCAGTGGCTTTCTCGCTTTCCCTTCTGTTCGGCGCGACTAACGTTTTTGCCGGAGATATTCGCGTGGTAAACGTGCAGTTCAAGCCCAATAAAACCGGCACGACGATTAAGGGCTCGATCAAAGGCCGTCAGACCATCGATTATCG
>CAYVFT010000008.1:0-51177 GCA_964450225.1 uncultured Crenothrix sp.
GGCATCGATATCCATTTCCTCCCCCCTATTCGCCAAATCTCAATTTGATTGAACGCTTGTGGAAGTTCACCAAAAAACAGTGCCTATATAACAAATTTTATGAAACGTTTAGCCAATTCAAAGCGTCTATTGATGGCTGCCTTGCAAAGGTAAAAACAGAGTTTTGTGAACAGGTAAAATCGCTTTTAAACCCAAAATTTCAGTTGTTCAAAAAATCCGCATCCGTGACCGCGTGAAGTATAACAATCGGACAAAAGTCCTCCTAGCTTGGAAAAATCCGGGCGGGAGCAGGTTCAAAGCCCCGTTTATGGCGGATTACCTACCGGCGAAGCCACCCAACAACTATCCTCGATAAAACTGAAAGCTGGTCATGTTCTTTTGATCAGGCTTAAAAAATGACTATAACCCTTCGTGTTTCGCCTGTTCTTCTCCGCCCCACAGCTCTGACTATTCCACGAGGATGCAGTCCTATCGATATCTTTAATTTTAAGTTATTTTTAATGTATTTTTGATGCTGATTCTATTAGAGCTTAAGGAAAAGTTAAGTATGATGAAATTCTAATCCCTCGAAGTGAAAGAAGGGATTTTCTAACGAGGTCGAATTTAAATGATTTTGTCAGGGGGTTTCTCGAAATAGTAAGACTGTATTTTAAGATTGACATCACAGTAGCCAAAGCATACTAAATTATAAAAACATCAAAAGGACAAGAACATGAAAAAGAATAAAAAAAATCTATCGCTGTTCCTAATAAGTGGGACTTTCGTCTCAACTTCTGCTATGGGGCTTACTGTGACACCAGACAACGTGGCTGTGGTGGCTCGGGCTGTGGATGCTGGATCAGTGATTTTCAATACAGAGAAATTCAATGGCAACGGTCGAACCTGCGGGACCTGCCATATTCCATCAAAACACTACAACATAGATCCCAAAGCGATCAACACAGCCAGCGTTGTACAATCTAAAAATACGATCATCAAATTTATCGAAAACGAGACGTTGGTCAGGCAACGTGCGCTCTTTAACATTGGTCCTGAGTTTGGAATTGGTAACACTCCGCCTGGGCCGATGCGCACCTCTATGACGATTGGCGCCATGGAAGTGACCAGCTTTGGTTCGGGCAGAAATTATGCCCCGAAACTCGGTATTTTCCCGCTGTCTCCATTCATCTCTGGATTCAGTCCGACAACGGCTATTCGGTCACCCGTCCAATTAGGTTGGGGGGGCGAAGGTTCGCCAGACATTTTTGATCCCTTAAACACAGCATTCACTGGCCCTGAATTCGATGGCACAGACTGCAAAAAATTTGCCATTGGCACTCTTAATTCGTTCGCAATCGGTGCGGTAGTCACCCATGCGACGAAGAATCGAACCCCGGCAGCAGGCTCCCTAATAAGTAGAAATCCAGGAAGAGATTTCACTTGTCCAACCGCAGACCAGCTTAATAAGATGGATCTCTTCCAAAGATGGCTTGGCCGCCAGGTAGAGTATAGCTTAGGTACGGGCATCACCAATATTCCATTAGGAACAACATTCATACCAAATATTCAATTTTTCGACCAGGCGGCCAATAACGGTCTAAGCAATTTCAAGAATGATCGGTTCGGCTGTAATGCCTGCCACTCGGACGCAGGCGCGAATGCATCTTTCGCAGGTGGCAGGACAGCCCGTAATTTCGCAACCAATGTGCATTTCTTTGGCATTAATCCGGTGAAGGGAGTGACGATACCTCTTGATGAAGGTAGCGGGTTTGAAGATGAAGAAGTGACTGATGATAATCCGCGTACCGGAAAAACACCGGGGCCCTTTTTCAATTCGCAGCCACTGATTGAAGCCGCTGTCAAGGAGCAGTTCTTCCACAATGGATCAGTGGTGGGTCCGATCGAAAGTGCTATCCAGTTCTACTTCAGCCCTACCTTCAACGACGGTCCGGGTGGCTTTGGCAGGGCTTGCGCAATGGTCGGTGGTGTGGTCGGTGGTGACCCACGTAGATGCAGAGATGGCGTCGGTCAAGTTCAAGTAGACGATACTACTGATAACTTCCCAACGCTTGCTAGTATTAGCCAGGAGTTTGGAGCCAACGCCATCAATGAGACGGGTTTTTTCCTTCGTGCTTTGACTGCCTGGTACAAAGCCAATGATTGCTTACGGCTTATTGACGAGACTCTCGCAAGAATTAACGCTGTTCCTCGTTTAAACACCGACCTGCCAGTTCAACACATTGGATTCAACCTGGATGACGTCTCCGCTCTGTTCAACAAAGCGCCTCTTAAATCATCATACTACTTGTCCCTTGGAGCCAAGGCCAACCCATTGAAAATGAAAATTGCAAAAGCAGCAAAGAGTGGCAATATATTTGAACTGAATCGTCTAAAGGATTCTGTGCAGACTTTGCGCGATTCCATTGCTGTGTTCAACGATAATTCACCCCAAACCTATATCAAAACATTTAACCCGCTTCCTTATGACCCCACTTTCGGTCCCTAACATTATTTAATTGATGGACCCTATTAAGACGGCATAGCCTTATTCGCCGAGCAGGGTGTAAGCCCTTCTCGACGGATAAGTAAAGTAGGGGGCTGAGCTAGTACTCAGTCATTTTTATTTTGTCGTGTAAAGGTATGGACAGTCAACAATCACATATTCGCTTCCCCCTTTGAAAAAGGGGGATTGAGCGGGATTTATTTAAAAAATCTCCCCCAACCGTCACTCACGTTTGTAAATTGTTGAAACCTTCAAACGTTCTGGTCGGGGTAAACCCCAGACCGGCCATGAGGCACATAGCATTGGATTCCCCGCTCAAACCAACTGCTACTCCCCTGCCCTGACATCAAACTCAATCTTCCAGCGGCCGCTGTCTTTTTGCGAAACCGCTTGCAGTTCCAGGGTGCCGACTTCGGTTACCGCTGCACACAGATGGACAGGTACAACTTCTCCCGGTCTGCGGCCTTCTTCCGGCAAGATAATTTCAATCTCAACCAGCTCGGACAGCATTCAGATATTTTCCTATCGTACTGTTACTCGATTACCCAATTCTCAAGCTTTAAATCGGGAACTCTCTCAAACTCGCGTAGATTATTTGTCACCAGTGTTGCGTTTAAACTTAACGCGTGGGCAGCAATCAGCATATCCATATTGCCAATTGACGTTCCTTTGGTATTTCATTATCTCTTTCAGCGAGAAAGTCATCATCAAAGACGCTTTTAGAGGCAAAAAATTGATCCCACTTGTTAGCCAATCGTTTTGTATTGTCTTTTAAGCTATTTTCATACATGACAATGACTTTTACATGGCTAGCTTTTACGTCATCGGGCAATTTCAAATGAATTTCATGATCTTGTGTAATGACCGCATTTATTTCTATAGCTTGCATGGTTAAACCTCTTTTTGTGTGGTTAGTCCTGTTGGACTGAATAAGCCTGTTCGAGCGACAGCTAGAACAGGCTTATTCCGGCCTACACGTAAGGTAGTATGTTTGCGCTGATTCCTAATCGAGAGATTGAGAATCAGTACAAATCAATTGCACCTACTCCCCTGCCCTGACATCAAACTCAATCTTCCAGCGCCCGCTGTCTTTTTGCGAAACGGCTTGCAGTTCCAGGGTACCGACTTCGGTTACCGCTGCACATAAATGCACCGGCACAACTTCGCCCGGTCTGCGGCCTTCTTCCGGCAAGGTAATTTCGATTTCATCCAGCTCTGACAGTTCTTCATCGGTCCAGTATTCCAGGCGCGTACCGACTTTATCTTCACGGCGGCTATTGGAGGCAAAGAAACGGAAACGGACCGGCTCGCCGATGACCAGACCGAATTCATCGTCCGGCAATTCTTCCTGCGTGCCTTCTTCCATGCCAAACGGGGCGATACAAAGGGCCTCAATCTCTGGCGCCAGACCCGGCACGGCAGGCATCGCGCTTTCAATGCCGACATAATAAGCCGCAGCAGTGCCGCCCTTAATACGAACACCTTTGCCTTTGCGCACAAAGCCGTAATAAGCGGCGCCACGTGCAACTGCCAAGTCAAGATCGGCGCCCGCCAGCAAGCGTGCTTCAGGCGCTTGTTCGCCTAGTAGCCATGAATTTAACACATCCATCAAACGCTCAGCCAAAGGATTGGCTTTTAGCACGCCGCCATTGAACAGAACAGCTGTAGGATGCAGGAAGGTGGCATGTTCGGGCAGGTTAATATCTTTAAGATCGTCAGTAGCGCTTTGCTGTTTGGTCAGAAAAGCCGCCAAATGGCGGGTAATTCCCGCATCCTGGGCATAAGGCAAACCGGCGGTTCTTAAACCGGTTCGGGTACGGCTTACCGGTTTATCACCGACCGTCACTTTAGGCAGGAAGCCTTCAACCAACACTCTGTTGACTTCTTCACGGGTCAATTCGGTGCGCAGATTACCGGACAGTAAAGACGAGCCCCGGTTAGCGACCACCAGGGGAATATTATCGATATCAGAGTTGTTGAATATTTTTTCCTTGGCATCCCGGCAACTATGCGTTAAGGCCTGTACCTGCCAGGGTTCCAGGCGTTTGCCATCCTTTTCCAGTTTGGCTTTGACGGTATAGGCCAAAGCCAGATCCATATTGTCTCCGCCGAGTAATATATGCTCACCAACAGCCACACGCGTAAGTTCGAGATTACCGTCCCTTTCAGTAACCGCTATCAATGATAAGTCAGTGGTGCCACCGCCAACATCAATAACCAGGATAATATCGCCACAAGTCGCTTGTTTACGCCAGTCACCCTGGCTTTTTTCTATCCAGCTGTATAAGGCTGCCTGTGGCTCTTCCAATAGAATAGCTTGCTCAAGACCGACGCTGCGTGCGGATTCCACTGTCAATTCACGAGCAGCCGGATCAAATGAAGCCGGCACGGTAATAACCAAATCCTGCTCTTCCAGCGGCGCATCAGGATGCAGGTTTTGCCATGCATCACGGATATGTTGCAGATAAGCGGTAGTTGCCTCGAAAGGTGAGACACGCTCGACTTCTTCGGGCGCATCCGCCGGTAAAATTGCTGATTTACAATCCACTCCCGCATGACATAACCAGCTTTTAGCGCTGGACACCAGGCGAATCGGGGTTTTGCTGCCCATATTGCGGGCTATTTCACCAACCAGATAGTCCGGTTTTGCATCCCAGGGTAAGGCGGTAGAACCTACGGCAAGCTCTGCTTCGTGCGCCTGATACAAAAATGACGGCAATTGAAAGCTTTCTTCAACCACACCGGGCGATGTCAACTGAGGTATCGCCATGACTTGCTGGGAAAACTCCAGGTCGTCAATATCAGTAATGTCAGCGTATGACAAAACACAATGGGTCGTGCCTAAATCGATTCCGACTGAAAATCGTTTGGCGGCTAAAGGAGTGGTTTCTTTTTTGGTTGTTTCCGAGAAAGGCGCCGACTCCGACGTGTTTTCATCATTCATATGTTCAAATTTCTGATTTTCAGATTCAGCACTGAATATTTCATTATCTGAACTAACAGAATCAGAACTGTAAGGCTCTTGAGTGTCAGCAGTATCTGCCAACGGTTCATTTTTATTGGGCTCTTCTTTAGAATCCGGCTTCTTTTTTATATGATCAAACAAGCTCATAATTCAACCTCTGCTGCCGCCAGAATCTTGGCGTTATGGCCTTGAGTCAATTTTGGCAGTCTGATATTAGTCACCTGCCAGCCCTTATGTATCAGCGTTCCTGTAAATGGCGCCGAACCAACAATATTGCCTGTTAAACGAACAGTTGAGGCATCAAAACCTTGCTGCAAGGTGATTTTTCCACCTTCCTGCTCGCTACGAATGGGGGCCAAAGTAAAGTGTTCATTAATCGCTTTATTACAGCCTTCATGAACGACGCGCGCGGCAACACCAATATCTGCATCGCTGTATGTCGCTATGTCTTCTTTAATAAAGTCGATAAAGCGCGCTTCTTTTTGCAGCAGTCCCAGCAATTGCAATGCCGCATCGGGCGTGGCTTCTTTTAATATAACCGGTTCCGGGGCGGGGGCATGAACAAGCTTTTCAACCTCGACAATTTTCTCCACGACTTTCACAACAGGTTCGGGAGTCTGTGCGGCCGGTTGAATGATTTGTTCAGCAGGCTTGTTCTTACTGCGTGCCAGGCTGATGACCATAGCCAGCAGCAAGACAATAAGTATCAGAGATAACAGAACGACAGTACCCGCCAGACAGACATGCCATAAATCGAATGTGGTGGGTTTCAGTGACAAATCAATTGTATAAGTAGGATTCATTGGGAGGGACTCTATTGGTTATTGTGGTTGACTGCCCGCTTTACGCGCAGCTTCAGAAAACATCATGCCCTGCAAAGCTTCGCGTGTGGTTTGCATGCGCATTTGCTTTAAATGACGATCGGCTATGACTTCCGGCACTTTCGCATCGGTATAGATTTCTCGCATTTTCGCCAAAAGAGGCTCACATTGTTTCATAATGGCATCAGTCGCATTACGAAAGTCCTGCTGCTGATTAGCTAATTTTTGCATCTCACCGCCAACACACTTTTTGTACTCATATTTGCCAGCCTGAATTTTTTCAATCGTGGCATCAGACAGTGTGGTGTTATGCCATTCATTTTTCGCATCATCTGAGAAGGCTGTTCCGGCAGACAGCAAAAGGATTAGGAAAAGAATCTTTTTCATGATATTCCTTGAGATAATTATTTGGAATTTTAAAGGCTTGATTTTACGCGAACTGGTTAAAAATGAATAATTTAAAGCGTGGATATTCAATACCAGATGCAGAGAAGTGTATTGCTTAAGCAGGTTATCGAGTCTTTATTCACCACGAAGAGCACAATGTTTTGGTCTTTCTTCGTGTTCTTCGTGGTTAGAAAAATACAGACGGGCGAGATGAATTAAATTAACGACTGCTTTGTAATGCAGCTATGCGCTCTTCTAAAGGAGGATGGCTCATAAACAATCTGCTCATGCCACCGCCATTAATACCAAAAGCGGCTAATTGTCCGGGCAGGTCTTGCGCGTCTTGTCCACGCTGTAACGCACGTAAGGCTCCAATCATTTTGTCGCGTCCGGCTAATTTTGCGCCGCCCGCATCGGCCCTGAATTCCCGGTAACGGGAGAACCACATGACCAGCATAGAGGCCAGAACTCCCAAGGCAATTTGTGCGATTATTTGGGTGATGTAATATGCAGGGCCATAGCCACGTTCGGTTTTGAAAACAACGCGGTCAACAACGTAACCAATGACGGTTGCAAAAAAGTACACAAAAGTATTTACTACACCCTGCATTAAAGCCATTGTTACCATATCGCCGTTGCTAACATGAGTCATTTCATGACCTAAAACAGCCTCCACTTCATCGGCATTCATGTTTTGCAGCAAACCGCTGCTGACTGCTACCAGTGCATTATTTTTGTTCATTCCGGTAGCAAAGGCGTTGGCTTCAGGCGTCTGGAAAATACCTACTTCAGGCATACCGATACCCGCCAGACGCGCCTGTTTGGCCACGATATCGACTAACCACCGCTCCGTCTGGTTTTGTGGTTGTTCGATAACATATACACCCATTGCCTGTTTTGCCGACCACTTGGACATGGCCAAAGAGATGAATGATCCGGTCATGCCAATCACCGCTGACATAACTAGCAAGGCGTTAAGGTCAAGATTTACGCCTTGCGCATCTAAAATACCGCTCAAGCCTAAGAGATTAAAAACAATACTGATAACAACCATTATTGCAACATTGGTTGCCAGAAAAAGAAAAATTCGCATCATGGTGATAGCCTCAGATAAGTTGATGTTCGATCAATATGGGGATTGAATAATTTAATTCAATCTATTTTTCAGAGTGATAATATAGCTAAAAGTTTATTTATGGAGGACGTTCAGATGTATTTTATCAAAATAGCACTGTTGCCGTTGCTTTTGCTCACCCTGCCTATAGCTTGTGCAAAATCCGGCGATCATCAGGATGTGTTGAAACAACTGAATTTACCTGACGGATTCATAATATCGATTTATGCCGATAACCTACCTAATGCGCGTAGTTTGGCTTTGGGTGATAACGGCGTTGTCTTTGTCGGCACCGGAGCACAAGGTAATGTCTACGCTGTACAGGACAGCAATAATGACGGTGTAGCCGAACAACGCCATACCATCGCCAGCAATTTGAATATGCCCAATGGCGTAGCCTTCAAGGACGGCTCGCTTTATGTCGCTGAAATCAATCGCATTATTCGTTTTGACCATATCAATCAGCAGTTGGCTAATCTACCCAAACCCGTTGTAGTTTATGACCAGTTCCCAAAAGACCAGCATCACGGCTGGAAATATCTGCGTTTTGGTCCCGATAATAAGCTGTACACAGCGGTTGGCGCACCCTGTAATATTTGTAATCCCGAAAAAGATATTTATGCCTCGCTGGTCAGATTGAATCCTGACGGCAGTGGCCTTGAGATTATCGCCAGGGGCATCAGAAATACGGTCGGCTTTGATTGGCAGCCAGAGACGAATGCGTTGTTTTTTACCGATAATGGCAGGGATTATTTAGGTGACGATAGTCCACCGGATGAACTTAACCAATGGTCTGCTAAAGGGGAACATTTTGGTTATCCTTATTGTCATGGCGGCGACATTCCAGATCCCGAATTTGCCGCCGGTAAAAAATGCCGGCAATTTATCGCACCGGTATGGAAATTTAGAGCTCATGTTGCAACTTTAGGTATACGTTTTTATCAGGGCAAGCAATTTCCTGGTGCCTACAAAAACCAGTTGTTTGTCGCTGAGCACGGTTCATGGAACCGCACAATACCCCAAGGCTATCGCATTGACCTGATTAAATTTGATCAGGGCAAACCTGTGTCAGAACAAGCCTTTATCAGCGGCTGGTTAACCAAAGATGGCAAAGTGCTGGGGCGGCCAGTGGATGTTTTAACCATGCCCGATGGCAGTCTGTTGATTAGTGATGATAAGCTGGGCGTCATTTATAAAGTTTCATACCAGGGAAAACCATGAAAAAAGAATTTGAAATTCTTGAAAAGGAAATCGTTTACCCGGGGTTCTTTCGCATGGAAAAATACCGCTTGAAACATACCCTGTTTGCTGGCGGTTGGAGCCCTGAAATAAGCCGTGAGTTGTTTGTGCGCGGCAGTTGTGTTGCCGTACTTTTATATGACCCCCATACCGATAAAGTGGTATTGATCGAACAATTCCGCGCCGGCGCAATTTTACAACCTGATAGAGCCTGGCTGATAGAAATTGTTGCGGGCGCAATCGAAGAAGGTGAAACTGCCGAGGAAGTCGCTTACCGTGAATCACTGGAAGAAGCGGGCTGTGAAATTCAGGAATTAATGGTTATCAATGAATTTTTCACCACACCTGGGGGGTCGTCTGAACGAATTACCCTTTTTTGCGGCAAAATAGATAGTTCTCAAGTCGGCGGTATTCACGGACTGGATCACGAGGACGAGGATATATTGGTACGCGCCGTTGATTTTGATGAAGCCTACCTTATGGTAGAGAACAACGAAATAGAGTCCGGGATTCCGATTATAGCCATTCAGTGGCTGGCGCTGAACAGACAAAAACTTAAGCAGAAGTGGTTAATCTAGGGGTGATGAAAACCAGTTTATGAACACATCAGCCAATAAAACCAATAGTTATTTTTTTATCCGGTTGTTTATACCGGTAGCTATTGTTTTATTTTCCGGTTGTGCCAGTGTTCCTGAAATCAAGCCAGCTCCTCAAAGCCAGTCGCCGATCATCAATTATGCGCTAAGCTTGCAAGGCGTTCCCTATCGTTATGGTAAAGACTCGCCTGAAGAAGGTTTCGATTGCAGCGGCTTTGTCAAACATGTCTATCAAAAACAGGGTATAACATTGCCGCGCACGGTGAAAGATATGGCGCTGTCTTTGCCGCAAGTCCCGAAAAATGAAGTGCATTCCGGCGATCTGGTTTTTTTCAATACCAATGGCAAATCGTTCTCTCATGTCGGTATTTATGTCAACAATGACAAGTTTGTTCACGCACCCAGCCAGCGTACGGGAAAAGTGCTGGTTTCCAGCCTTAAAAACCAATATTGGCATAAACACTATGTCGGTGCACGCCGCCCTCGAAGGTTTTGATTAATAAAAAATATCGCCATGCCCCAGTTTTCATTGACAACAACCTGGCTTATCCCTGCACCAGTTGAAGCAGTCTGGTCATGCCTGATTGATACCCAGACATGGCCGTCCTGGTGGAAATACGTTGATGCAGTCGAAGAAATGGCTGCCGGGGATTCATCGGGGATCAATAACATCAGACAATATTACTGGCGAACTTGTTTACCGTATAGCCTGATGCTAAATATACGCGTTATTCAAATACAGCCGCAGCAACTTGTTGTTGTTGAGGTAAAAGGCGATTTACACGGAAATGGCAGCTGTCGATTATCTTCGATACCCGCTACGGATCACACCCGGGTTGAATTTAACTGGGATGTGCAAACCTGCAAACCCTGGATGAATTGGTTTTCCACACTAACCCGTCCGATTTTCGCCTGGAATCATGCGCAGGTGATGAAGCTTGGTGAACAAGGTTTGATTCAATACGTCAACTCAAAGGGTACAAATAATAAGGGATAATACGCTGTGGGGGCTACTCTGTTGACTCTTCAGCCATCACCAATATCTGGTCTAATAAATACTCACTAACATAAATATCAGAACAACGAAGCCGAGTCAGTGATGGCTTAACCGTGGCAATCAACCCTTTCTTTTTGGCCAAAAGCAAAACACCCAAACTCCCCATTACCTCAAGATTGTTGAGATAGGCCACCTTTTTAGCTCTCGCATCATCAATTAGCAACAAACAGCGGAAAGTTGTTTATAAAGACTGATCGCAGCTAGTTCACCCTTGCCCAGTCCATTCGATTTTTCAATGTTAATTAATGTTGGGACACTACAGACTTTTCCTGACAGATAGGCTTGCAATGCTTGGGATTCTGCTTTACTGGCAATGCAAACTTCATCATAAACAGCTTGTGGAACTTTAACCTCACCGAATAACTCATCAAGCAAGGGCAAACTATCGCATACAGACAAAGCTACCAATGCAGAGCTATCGGCAAAAACGATCATTAATCATGCCGTTGTTGAAAACGCAAAACATCCGCCTCTATAGATTCTAATGAGGTATTAATTGCGCTGATATGATGTTGTTTACATGCCAAGAAAAAGTCGTAAATATCGACTCCTGCAAATTCACAAGCAGCGCCTCGAGACAATTGGCCTGATTGAAACATCAGTAATGCTGCATACAACTTAATCTGCTGGGCTGTTTGGCTTTGATTCTGGCCTTGGATGTATTTATCAGGGATTTCTAACGTAAGCTGCATGGTATTAGCCTTGAATGCTGATCTTGACGTTTATCTTACAGCAAATATCAGATAGGATTATTTCCAAACTATTCCCCGAGGGCCTTGGCAACAGCCCGCTGGAAGATGGCTTCATCAGGTTTGATACCGGTCCAATCTTCAAATATTTGCATCGCTAATTGCACCAACATTTCAACCCCGTTCACAATTGGGCAACCCTTGTCACGCGCAGTCTTCAAAAATGGCGTAATGCGGGGATTCGTAATGACGTCGACTACGGTTGTTCTTTTAGAAACACTTTCCCAATTAACTGGAACAGATTCTAGCTCAGGTGCGGCACCCAGATGAGTGGCGTTCATCAGGATATCCGTGTTGCCAGGAACCAAAACTTCGCCAGTCCATTGCACCCACTCAGCGCAAACCCCAGATGCTTTGGTTACGGTTTGTGCAACCTCGGCGCCTTGAGACTCCCTTCTAGTTATGAGGGTCAGGTGTGAAGCTCCTGCCCATGCCAGTTCGACCGCCATCGCCCTGCCTGCTCCGCCGGCACCGAGCATGACAACACGCTTACCTTTGATAGGCGTTATCTTCTGTATGGCCTTGACGACACCCTTGCCATCGTTGTTGTGCCCAATAAGGCGACCGTTCTTGATGGTCATATAATTGACTGCACCGATTGCCCTGACATCATCATCAACTTCGTCAAGATAAGTCATAGAGACTACCTTGTAAGGTACAGTGATACAGGCACCTGCAAAGCCTAGTGCCCTTATACCGGCAATGGCGGCCGCAATGTTGTTTTCTGAATTAACATCACATTTCCAGAACTGCCAATGGAGTCCATAATGAGCATAGACCTCGTCGAACATCTGATCGATGGGGTTTTCTGCAACAGGATGACCCAACATAGTGGTCATCTGCTTTTGTGGGGGTAAAGTAACGTTTGACATAAATGTGCCTCTTAATATTGGACACCGATAATCCCGGCGGTGCAATCCGGCTAAACTTGTGGATTTACTGTTCGGCTGGATTACCTTGGCATTGCCTGCCGGGCTTCATCCCGAAACTTCAACAGTTCGTCGATAATCTCCCCCGCGGTATTCTGAATATCCCGTGTAGTCGCGTTCTTCTCCATAATGAATTTTGCCGCCGCCACATAGGGATTCTTGGTTACGGCTGCGCCGGGTAGCTTGCTCGGGTCTTTTATTGTTCCAAAGATGGCAAATGGCGTACGGGGCGTTTCGCTCTGCAAATCGCTGATACCCACCTGCACTTCCATCTGCGTAGCGCCCTTGCCGAAGCCCATGACCGCGCGCTTGAGCCGATTGCCTTCATCCACCTCGGTGAACACACCGCTGATCATCCAGCCCTCCGTCGGCAGCGTGTCCCTGACGGGGCCCAGGCGTTCCGCGGGGATGCCCTTGGCCCTTAAACCCTTGGTGATGGAATCCGCCATTTCATCTACGATTTGCCGAACCGCTTGGGTTGGATCGTCGCCGGTGGCGAGCGGCGTTGGCAGATTTTGGCCCAATCCTTCGAACCTTTGCTGCAACCGGTTTGGCAGGGCACCACGAACGCCCTGATCGCTACTGAAATTTGCAGAATCCAGATCGAAATCGGCCACGTAAACCACTTTTGGCAGATGCTTAGGGAGATTGGTCTTCAATTGCTCCTGATTCAATTCGACATCGCCAACGAGCTTATGAGAAGCCCGCATTTGACAGCCGGAAGCCGTGGCTACAAACAGCGACAGGCAAATCCAGAATCGGAGTGTGATTATCGATTTCATGGTGCTTCTTTGTGGGTTTATCATTATGAGGATATTAAAGTCACGATTATCCGCAGCGGTGCACCACTTCCTTTTGCTATTTTCATCGGCAAAGCCACGAGATAAATGCCTTTGGCAGGCAGTTGCTCTAAATTGGCCAGGTTTTCGAACCCCGGTTTGTTATGGCCAAGAAGAATCTGATGGGTTTTAAACTCTTTTGATTGTCCGTAATCCAGACTTGGCGTATCCAGTCCCATGGCTTTGAGATTTCTGTTTTCAACCAGCCACTGCGTCGCGGCGGGCGAAATGCCGGGAAAATGTAATTCAGGTATTGCTGCCTGACCGATTTTCGAGGTGCCGAAATATTTTTTCCGTTCTGGGTAAAATTGCCCATAACCGGTTCTGAACAATATGATGGTATTTTCCGGAATCCTGCCGTGATCTTTTTCCCAGTTTTCAATGTCCTGGACACCCACCTGATAATCCCGATCGGCCAATGCAGCACGCGATACATCGATCATCACCGCCTCGCCGGTTAAACTGCTCAAGGGAATCCGGTCTACCGTTAATTTATTTTTCGCAAAATGAATCGGTGCATCCAGGTGTGTACCGCCATGCTCAGGTGTGCAGAGTCTGTAGGAGGAATAGTAATAACCCAGCGTTGTTTTACCTTCCGCTTCCGTGACGTGTTCAAACCCTTTGATGTTATTCGGCCAATACAAGGTAGCGTTATCATAACTATGACTCAAATCAATCCAGTCGAGTTTATTGAGTAGAGCAACATGGCTATGATGCTGGGAGCACGCCGTCAGAACTGAAAAGAATAAATAAATTAATTTTTTCATTATGATAGTTGTTGGAAAAAAGTAAAAAGGACATGCCGTTGTGGAACTATACCAAATTCTAAAATAGAGAAATGAATACTTCTTTCTTATCCTATTTTTTATCTTGATTTGGCTGGTAAAGCCGACGCTGAAAGTGGTAAATTTAGAATTGGTGGGGTCAAGTCTTGCAATCCTTCATAATTGCAAAACCCCACTCTAAAGGATAAGGGCTAAGAATCTTTGGTTAAATTTCTGCACCCCAAGCACAAGCCTTTCACCTTCATTCAGCAAGTTGACCCGCTTTGCATTTAACTTCCCTACTTGTTCGGTCAAAAAAGACTTGTCCAAAGTGATTAATTGCGAAACATTCACAACAGAATCTCTATTAAGGCTTGATAGAACCTTCGCTAGTTTAAAATTTCCCGGAGCATCGGCTAAACGAAGATTTGATGTCACAATCGCTACAATGACCGTTTGAATTAAACTTTTGATTAAATTCATTTGAAGAAACTATTACAACTGGGCGGCGGTAACCGGGTTCTGAGCCTTTGGGTTCTTCCTTTGAAGCCCACCATACTTCCCCTCGTTTCACTATCAATCTTCCTGTTCAACAGAATTTAACTGCATTAAAGCCAATTCTTTATCCAGTTTTGATGAGAAATTGGCGTAGACTTGGTTTAGAGATTCGGTGACATCTTGACATTTATGCGCCTCTAAATATTCAGACATCGCCTTTGTAAACAACTTCACTACGTGAAATCTTCAATTGATGAGCCAACATTTCTGCCGACTGAAAAATTCTGTCTGGAATTGATATTGCTGTTCTCATAATTTTAGGTGTAACTTTGATGTATATCGATTTCCAATCGCCAGTGCATAACGCCACCCCAGCAATCCGTTAGGCTGGATACTAAACTCACCGGCAATTAATAACAACCTTTTAAACAAACCAAAAACATACCTCCAAAACGCCTTAATCAATCGCGTTATTCGCCAGCCGAAACGCTCGATAGATTAATGTTTCCACCACAATGCCCGGGCTATTATTCCACGTTCAAGATAATCATGGAATAATAGCCGGCATCGCAGTACCCTCTACCAACCTTAAACTGATTAACGAAACATTATGCCGCAATATATATTCAATGAACCGGGTCAGAAAAATTGTCCCACCTAAAAAACACATACTGAAAGACATCTCGCTGTCTTTTTTCCCAGAGCAAAAATTGGCGTGCCGAGTTTAAATGGCTCGGGTAAATCAACGCTGATGAGAATTATGGCGGGCATCGATTAGGAAATCGAAGGCTAAGTCATTCCGCAAAAAGGCATTAACATCGATCATCTGCCGCAAGAACCGCAGTTGAATGCCGATATCACCAAACTATCAGATGGTATAAAACGCCGCGTGGCGTTATGCCGGTTATTATTATCAAACCCCGACATGCTGTTACTGAACGAACCGACCTGGTCAAGCACAGATTGATTTAACAAATACGGGGTAAAGGATCTTCTTCCAGTTCTTGTAAAATACGCTCTCCACCAAACACTGTTTCAATAAGAGCGTGTGGATAGCCGGCTTCTATCCGGCCTATTATTGCAGCATCCAAATAACCTGACTTATGCAGATTCTGTATCGCGGCTTCGGCGTAAGCAGTATCGATGACAGCGAGCACACGTCCTTCGCAAGCCATATATAAAGGGTCATAACCGAGCATTTCGGCGACCGTTCTGACCTGGTCATTGATGGGGATCTTATTCTCATAAAAGCGGACGGCATTATTGGTTGCCTGTGCAATTTCATGGGCTATCGTGGCAATACCCCCCCGGGTCGGGTCGCGCATAAAGCGTAATCCAGGTGTTTGAATCAGGGCCTGGGTAATTGGGAAAACGCTTGCGGCATCAGATTTAAGACTGCCGCTCAAGCCGAATTGCTCGCGTGCCAACATCACCGCGGTACCATGATCGCCCGCTGTCCCGCTGAGCAAAATAGCATCGCCGGCTTTTATCTGATCTATGCCTAAGTTTGTGTATCGATCACGTATCCCGATTCCGGTTGTAGCGAAATAAATCCCACCGCCCTGCCCTCGCCGCAGCACTTTAGTATCACCCGCTACTATCTTTACGCAGCATTCCTTACAAGCTTTTGCCATGCTTTGAACAATCCGGTCAAGTAAGGCAATTTCCAATCCTTCTTCGACAAAGGCATTCAGTGTCAAGTAGAGCGGTCTGGCACCGGAAACGGCTAAATCATTGACCGTGCCATGCACCGCCAGACTTCCAATATTGCCACCGGGAAATTCAAGAGGCTCAACAGTGAAGCCATCAGTAGTTATTACAACTGCTCCAGCATCCAAGTCTATCGGGACGAGCGCAGCATCAGTACGAGTATCCAGCAAATCGTTCTTTAGGTGACGAGCAAAAAGCTGATCAATCAACTCCCGCATCAGTCGCCCTCCATTACCATGAGCAAGGCTGATATGTGTATCAGGAAAATTGTATTCTGGATTCATTACTTAGTCCGTTAAAAGAGAGTGTCAGAGGGCATTTTAACAGCGCCAAATAAGCACAGGCGATTTTTCTTGTTTGGATTTGATCCAGACAAGATTCATGATTTGTCTTCAATAAAATGAGATGCAGCAAAAGTTCTTACCACATCTCAATGTACGCTTGGATAAAGCTTCTGCAAATCAATGTTTGCCGGGCTCCAGTTTTACACCCTGTCGTTCATAGGTAATATAGGCTTGTAATGCTGTCATTTTAGGATCGTCCGCTGCCAGAGGTTGTCCTTCCAGCGGATTTCTTAAACACCAGTTGATCATTTCCCAAAGCGGGATGACTTTACCTATTTGCTTTTGAAATTTCGGATAGGTTTCGGGATGGGTATTGGCAGCATTGGGATGACACTGAGCACAGGCAACGCCATTGCTACCCAACTTGGGGCTGGTCCATAATTCACGGCCCTGGGCCACAGTAGCCATGAATTGTTCCTGAAAGCGCTGCATATCGGCTTTGGTGAATTCATCCGCATGGGACGGGCCGCTCACGGCAAACGCCATCAGGCCAAAACATAATGCTATCGATTTTTGGTGATAATTTGACATATTCTATCGCTCCAATAATTTGGCTAATAATGTGCTTGTGGTGGAATTCGCTTAGCTTCGCTCTGATAGACGCTGTCTTCCGGACGTTTTGTCTTGGTGTTATAGCGGACTATCCGGTTGGCGTTGTTATAAAGCGTGTAATTCAGTTCCATGCGACCATTAGCCAGGTTAATAAATTGCCAGCCGGTCGCATCCCGATCAAAAAATGGATCGGCCCGGTTCATGGGCACGGTTAATTTCGGCAGATATTGTTCCGCCTGGGCGTAGGATTGTGGATAAGGCCAGGGCCAGGAGGTTGCCATGACCGAATTGAAGCTGATATTACCAATCTGGTTATACTGTATTTGGTGAACATGACCATAGATAACAGAAACCGTTTTGAAGGGATTTAGTAGTGCCTGGATTTGATCAGCATCTTCCGTCCAGAAATTCCAGCCTTTATAGATTTTTTGCAGCGGCGAGTGAGAAAAGACGACGACCGGGGTATTTTCATTAATCTTGGCTAAATCATTTTTCAGCCATTGTCGCTGTTCTTCACCGACCATAAATGGCGAGCCGTTTGGATTGTCGAGTCCGGCCATTTCCAGCATGCGTTGTTCGTTGGATGGCCAGCGGTTGAAAGTCCAGTCATCATAGGTTCTGATACTGTTTAGTACGATGAAATGCACGCCTTTATGATCAAAGCTGTAATATTGGGGTCCGAACAATTTTTCCCAATATTCGCCGAGATCCAGATAATAATCATGTTCACCCATGACGTAACGGACTTTGGCATGCAATGATGACATGATTTCAGCGCCATGATCCAGTTCAGCTTTACTGCCGAGTTGCGCCAAATCGCCGCCAAAAATGACAAAATCGGGTTTGGGCGTCAACAGATTGGTTTCCGCAACGGCCCGGATCAGACCCCGATCCCAGTTTCTGACGAAACGGGTTCCCTTGATATGCTGGATGTGGGCATCGGAAATATAGGCAAAGGTAAAGTTCTGGTCGCTTTCTGCGAAGGCCAGTTCGACCAGACTAAAAGGTAGAGTGCTGCCGAGCGCTAAAGCTCCAGCGTTTTTAATAAAATTCCGGCGATTGTTATTGAATGCGTTCATTGTGAATTCCTCTTTCAGTTTGCTGCTTCGACAGGTGCAGGGCTAGCATATTTGGGGCTGGTCAGGGCCTTCATAAATGCCACCAGATCTTCCAACTGTGCATCGGTCAGATTCAATGAACGTATGCCACCGCTCAGAAAATCGTTGACGCGGTCGCCAGCTTTTGTGACGCCGCCGTTGTTATAGTGATTCATCACGTCCTTCAGGGTCTTCAGACTGCCGTCATGCATGTAGGGCGCGGTCAATTCAACATTACGCAAAGTAGGCGTCTTGAATGCACCGATCTGATTTAACTCATCGGTTACCGCAAAACGGCCCAACTCGGAAGCTTTTTTATCCGATAACACCATGACATCGACATTGCCGCCTTGGTTTTTTGCCTCCAAAAAGGCTTTTGTCAGACGAGGAACATCTTGCTGAATCTGGTTGATGCCGACGCCAATATTATGAAACCGGCCGTCAGTAAAAAGGGCCTGATCCTGTTCAATGACATGACAGGAAACGCAGCGGCCTTGACCTACAAAAAGATTGAATCCCCGAATTTGAGCATCAGTCATCGCCTCAGTTTGACCCTTGAAGTAATAACGGTCAAATGGCGAGTTTCCGGAAACAAGCGTGCGTTCGAAGCTGGCAATCGCCTTTGCGATATGGTCAATGGTTACTTTATCGCCTTTTACCCCGAATATGGATTGAAATGCTGCCGGGTAGTAAGAATCTTTACGAATGATTTCGAGTATCGGCTCATAATTTGCCAGACCATGTTCTACCGGGTTGATTAACGGCTGTTTGGATTGACCTTCCAGATCGGGTTCGCGTCCGTCCCAAAATTGGGACTTGTTAAATGCGGCATTCAGCACAGTGGGTGCGTTGCGCGTTCCGGTCAGTCCGTTATGCCCGACCGAAACAACCAGATTATCAGTAAAAGCCAGCTTGTCATCGTGGCATTTCGCGCAACTGACAGTACCATCGACAGAAAAGCGTTTGTCATGAAAAAGTTTATCGCCCAATTCAATTTTGGCAGGAGTTTGCGGGTTGTTTGCTGGAACGGGCACGGGCGGTAAACCCAGCAAATTATTCTCGTCGGATTTATTTGTCGGACTGTCCGGTTGAGAATTTACAGCGGCTGTTTCAGACGGTGAGTTGTTGACTGACTCTGCATGGGTAATAAACGTAGTCACAGCGAGAACTAACATTAACATATAGCGCATGGTAAAACTCCTGTTGTCTTAATAAAGAAAAACGGTCGTTATTTTCTAAAATTTACAGCCAACTATTAATTCTGATTGTAATCCCTAGATATGTCCTATTTCAATCAACATGTGAAACAAGCGGAGCCCGTGCCGGAGTATGAATTTGAACAGACCGTGAGCTGGTAGCATCACGGTATCGATGCCAGTCGTCCATTCTGACCGGCAGAGGTTCTCTTGTGCATCCATCAGAGAACAGACTTAAAACGCATCATGTCCGCCCAAAAATCCCCCGAGGATTGAGTCTACATCCTCAGATACCGAAGGCACAAATGAAAAGTTTTACCGAAAAGATCAGCATTGGGTACGATTGACTTGAAACCGACATCGTCGAGATCGATTACTCCTCCCTCTCCAAGAAAATCAAGAGCGGCGGGGGGGATCAGCGAGGAGTTCGGCAACTCCGTCACCTTTTACGCCATCGAGCGCTTTCGCCTCACGGGCGGCAGCGGGAACGATGACCTGTGGGGCAACAATGCCTACTCCGACACCCTGATCGGCGGGGGCGGCAACGACACCCTGCGGGGCAGCGGTTACAGCAGCACCACGGCCTTCGTCGACAACATCGACGGTGGGGCCGGCACCCGCGACCTGTGGATCGCCGACTATTCCAACCTCTCGCGCCCGATCACGATCACTCTGAATTTGACCGCCACCTATAAACACACCGACGGCACGACCAGGACTCTGGCCAACGTCAGCAACATCGAGCGCATGGAGGTGAAAATGGGCACGGGGGCGGACAAGGTGTCGGTGGACTCGCAGACGGGCAACGGCATCATCGAGACCTACGGCGGCAACGACACGGTGACTGTGGGTACCGGGCTCGACTACGCCAACGGCGGTGACGGAACGGACGTGCTGATCATGAACTGGTCGAGTACAACCAACGACATTTACAAGCCCGTATACTATGTGTTCGAGGATGGGGCATCGAACCGGCTCGAGTACTGGGGCTTCGAAAAATTCATCCTGACCGGGGGGGCCGGCAACGACAATCTCGTCGGTGGCGGAGACGTCGACACCATCAACAGCGGAGCCGGCAACGACACGATAAGCAGCGGCTCGGGCAAGGACGTGATAGACGGCGGGAACGGGACGGAGGACCGTTGGATCGCCGACTACGCCTCGACCAGCGCCAACAACGAGTTGGTGTTCAGCGCGGGAGCCAATACCAACGCGACCAACTGGGCCGCCACAGGAGTATCGGCTACGGCCAAGGTGCAGGATGTGGAACATGTCACCCTCTACACCGGAGGCGGCAAGGACAAGATCTCGACCGAAGCCCTGGGCGGCGACGACGACATCCGCACCGGGAGCGGCGACGACATCGTCTATATCGGTAACGGCCGCGATTACGCCGATGGCGGGGCCGGCACGGATCTGCTAAAGATGGACTGGTCGGCCTCAACCACGGATATCACCAAACCCACGTACTACCTTTATGACGACGGCGAGACGAATCGGCTCGAGTACTGGGGCTTCGAACGCTACTGGATGATCGGCGGATCCGGGAACGATGTGCTTGAAGGTGTTGGCAGCAACGACACCCTCGTCGGCGGAGCCGGCAACGACACCCTCGTCGGGCGGAGCCGGCAACGACATCCTGCGCAGCGGAGCCGGGAAAGACTCGATCGACGGTGGTCTCGGGCAGGACCGCTGGGTCGCAGACTACAACGGCAGCGAGCTCGATATCGTCATCAAATTCAGGCCGGAACCCGACACCTTAGCCACGAACTGGGCCGGGACTGCTCCGTCGACAACGGCCTCGGTGAAGAACATTGAGCACGTTACCCTGTACACAGGAAACGGTGAGGACCGAATCTCCACGGAGTTCCTGGAAAGCGACGATGACATCCGCACTCGGGACGGTGACGACGAGGTTCATGTGGGCGACGGTCGCGACTATGCCGATGGCGCGGGCGGCAACGACACCCTGAGAATGGACTGGTCGCAGTCGACCACCAATATCACCAAACCCGCGTACTACCTGTATGATGACGGGGCATCGAACCGGCTGGAGTACTGGGGCTTCGAATTTTATGATGTTACTGGTGGCGCCGGCAACGACACCCTGAATGGCGGTGCGGGCGGCGATGCCATCGACGGCGGGGACGGCGTCGACCTCTGGCAGGCTAATTATGGCAGCGAGACCGACGGCATGAGCCTTTAGTTCAACACATCAGGGAACGCCAGCACCACGGTCCCAAGCGACGAGAGTTTGCTCCAGGTCTCCAACATCGAGCGAATAGAGCTCTACACCGGCTCAGGTGATGATGTGGTGTCGACGGCGTCCCTCGGGGCGCGTAACGACTGGGTGAGGACCGGCGGCGGGCTCGACGAGGTAAACCTGGGTCGCGGCCGCGACTACGCCGATGGCGGAGATGGCGAGGACTTTCTCACCGTCAATTGGTCGACTTCAAACACGGACGTAACCAAGCCATCCTACTACCTTTACGACGACGGGGCCGGCAACCGCCTTGAGTACTGGAGCTTCGAGCGCTACAAGATTACTACCGGCAGCGGTTCGGATTACCTGGAAGGCGGCGGTTTGGAGGACATTCTGAGTAGCGGCAATGGCGAGGACACCCTGGCCGGCGGCGCGGGTGGCGACCGGCTGACGGGAGGCCGCGGTCCTGACCTCTTCGTCTATGGGGGAGGCATGGATGAGATAACCGACTTCGCCGCAGGCGCAGGAGTCGGCGACCGGCTACGGACCGCAGGCTGGGGTGCCGTGGACACCTGGACCGAGGTCCAAGCGGCGCTGGTTTCCGACGGCGGTGGAGGGAGTATTCTGATGATCGAAGACGATGTAAACGAGGTCCATTTCATCGGCGTCGGAGTCGGGGCGTTTGCCGAAAACGACTTTCTCTTCGTTTGACATTGCCGCCCATTCAGGTCGGGCGCGTGCAGCGCCCCCCGGCTGCCGCGACGTGACCGAAGAGCTCACCGAGGTTGTTGCGAAATCATGTGTGTTTCAGAAACAGAGACACACGACTGCGCGTTGACCAACTCGCCGCCCTAATCCAGCCAGCCTGGAAGCATCGCCTCATTCGGCAAAGGTCACCCTGGATGGAATCGAATCCTCGCAGATGATTCGAAAGGGACGGTTATCTATGAAAATATACCTGCTTATAAGCAGTTTATGGCTTGGCAGGATAACCTGGCCAAACAATCAATGCCGTCCTCAATCTGTTTTTACCAAAGCAGGACATACGGTCAAAATCCTCGCGGGCAATGGGAATAAACTGGCAGTCGATTTCACTTTGCCGTCCATCGTCGGGATCAGAATCGTGCATATACAGGCAATCATCATCGAAACCGCTCATGACCACCCAATGCGGCGCTTTTTTTCTATCCAATAGAAATGTACTAATCAGTATTATCGGTATCGCTCCCGCTTTGAATGCATCAATCAGCTCATTTTGGGTAATATTGGCAAAATGTATGTTGATCTGCTGTTCTTCTGCCTGGCGTTTAAAGCACTTATCTACCAATTCAACCAGCTGTTTTTTTTCTTCATTGCGGACACCATCAATAAATAGCGTACCCGTTTGGTTTATCCAGACTTCAACAGAAAATTTCCGGCGCTTTGCAGCTAATGCCAAACCAATCGGGTGACAACCGCCATGTCCGGACGTCATATAGATTGTGGTCGCTTCACGCCAGAGGTTGATCTCTTCTTCCCGTGATGGCTGGTAGGCCCGGTTGATGCCGTGCATGGCCATCATCAGCGCCGCTGGACCACAGCTAAAGGGTGTAGTTTGTCTTAACCAGTGTACTGACCGATGCTGCAGGGTATCGCGGTACTGACGGATACGTTTTTGATAACGTAATGCGTCCTTGTGATCTTGATAATAGTCACGGTATATCCCGAATTTCTGATATCCCAGCCTTTCGTATAGTTTAATTGCCGCGGTATTATCCACACTCACTTCAAGACGGAGGTATAGCCTGCCATCATCAATAGCGGCTTGCTCGCCTGCGGATATCAGTTGCTTGGCTAATCCTAGGCCTCTGTGCTGATGAGAAACTGCAATCGAATATATTCTGGCCAGTCTTGTACCCGGATGATAAATAATAAGGATGTAACCGGCGACTGCTTTCCCCACTTCGGCAACCAGTAAAGCGCGATGTTCTGTTGTTATCCAGTGTTTGAAACTGCGCCGGCTTAATCTATCGGTTTCAAAGCAAGACTTTTCAAGCGCTACCAGCTCATCAAGGTCCGCTAGTTGGGCGTTACGAATTAAAATGATCATGCTGAGATTCCTAGCAATGCCTGGCTAATCACTTGTCTGCCGCGAAACAATACCATTTCTTTCCAGGCTTTATCATTCGGACAAAAATGATGGCGCATATGCTGACTGTGTTCCTGGCGCGCCAACTCATTATCGGATTGGGCCCAGAGTTGATGATCGCGTAGCAAGACTTCAAACAATTGATCCGTTCTGTAAGTACCAAATTCCAAGGTGATATAGCAACTGCGTTCATTCATAATGGCGTGCCAGGCATAATCCAGCAAACCCAGTTTAGGCACCGAACTGGAGGTGCCCAGCAATGGCAAGGTCACTGAATCTCCGTACCAGAGACGGGCAACTTTGGTTGCCGGACTATCCGGTTGGTGATCACAAATAATTTCACCGTATCCGAATGATCCCAACCCGGTATGTATATCGATTACTGCCAAATCCCGCTGTTGCAGCGAATATTTATGTACAAGATCCTCGACGACAAGCCGGCCATGTGCTGGTGCCAAGCCGCCATAGAAAGGACCGATCGGATCGCAATATTGTCCGGCACTGATCGCTTTTTCCAGTGCCTCACGACCGTGTAACTGTTCAAACTCTGCAAATGCTTGTTTTCTTTGCTGCGCATCAAGCAGAAACAACGCCGGCTTAAGCGTTTCATAACCGGTATTTTCTGGCAATGGTTTGGAAAAATCGACCACATTCCGATTAAGATCAACCCCATCGGCATCACAGCGGCGCAGCCAGGCATAACCCCATGGCGTTAACGCATGGACCATTAATATCGCAGTTTTATCCGGTATAACAAGTTGTCCGCCGACAATCAGACGCAGAACATCGGTTTCTATCGCACTGCCTGCAAAGCCTTCAATGCCGTGCGTGCCACTGATTAAAACCACAACCTTGGCGGCATCTTTCGGACCGATCCAGACTGTATCGGTAAACAGCGCTTCACCTTCAGGACTGGTACCCGGACAGGGATAAGAAAAACTGGGCATTTTGCCGCCAAGTTCAGCTAGCCAACGTTGCCTGCCTGATGAGTAGTTGGCAGGGAATAGGTCTGTTTCAATGGCAGTAAAAGGGAGATAAGAAGGCATAAAGGATTACCTGAGGTTTTATGTTAAAAGCTCCAGTCGGGCTAAATCTGAAATATTATCCCTGCACCCAGAAACTCCTTGTATAAAAACCTGACTGGTTTCAAAATTATACTTCACTTATTACAGGATTACTTTTGCCATGGCACGCACCCTTCTGGTTGTTGACACTCTTTCCGACTGGAACCCTTATTACCCTAGCGATCAGGTCATTACCTTTGAAAGCTATCTAGCAACTGAACAAACTGAATCCGAGCAACGTGTCCGCGTTATAAACCTATGCAGCAGCTATAGCTATCTTTCCGATGGTTATTACTGTTCCTTGCTGGCAGAAGCGCGAGGCCATCACGTAATTCCTTCTGTCAAGGTTCTTAACGACCTGGGTAAAAAGGCACTCTACCAGCTACAACTTGAAGACCTGTCACCGACTTTGGCTCGCGCCTTTAAAAGTCGTGATATCAAGGATAATGAAATAACGTTGTTGAGTTATTTTGGCAACACCGCTGACCCCTCTTTTCAGGAGCTGGCGAGGCTGCTTTTTGAGCGTTTTTCCTGCCCGGTCCTGGAAATTACGTTGAGTTTTCATAAGCATTGGGAGATAAATGGCTTGAAGCCTGTCTCGCATCGTGACCTGGATGATCCGGAACAAACTGTTTTTGCCGACGCGCTGGATAAATTCAGCAAGAAAGTCTGGCGAAAGGGACGTGAGCGCAAGGCGGCGCGATATGATCTTGCCATGCTGATCAATCCGGAAGAAAAGCTACCGCCGAGTAATCGTGGCGCACTTAAAAAATTTATTAAAATTGGCCGTGAACTTGGCATTGAAGTTGAATTAATATCCCAGCAGCATTATGCCCGATTGCCCGAATTTGATGGTCTGTTTATCCGGGAAACAACCGGCATTGATCATCATACATACCGCTTCGCAAAAAAAGCGGAGGCTGAAGGTTTGATTGTCATCGATGATCCGACTTCCATGCTGCGTTGCGCCAATAAAGTGTATCTCGCTGATTTATTTCGCACTCATCGCGTGCCCAGCCCCAAAACATGGCTGCTGCATAAAGGTAATGCCTTGCACCTGGATAGGTTGGAAACAGAAGCCGGTTTTCCGGTGGTTATTAAAATTCCCGATGGATCATTTTCCCGGGGTATTGTTAAGGTCAATAACCGGCAAGAGCTTGATCTGAAAGTACAGGAATTATTTCAAAAATCTGCGCTACTTCTGGCCCAGGAATTTCTTTATACGGATTTTGACTGGCGAATCGGCATTTTTAACAACAGAGCCCTATACGCATGCCGCTATTACATGGTTAAAAATCACTGGCAAATTTACCGCCATCACGTAAGCCGGGTCGATAGCGGCAATTTTGAAACCTTGCCCACCTTTGAAGTACCTAAAGCCGTATTGGAAGCCGCGCTAAAAGCGACACAACCCATAGGCAACGGCTTATACGGCGTCGATGTGAAAGAAAAGAATGGCAAAGGTTATGTGATAGAAGTCAATGATAATCCGAATATAGATAGCGGTATTGAAGACAAATATCTGGGCAACGAACTCTATCGACTTGTTATGACTGAGTTTCTAAGGCGCATGGAAAATCGCAGCAAAGGGCTGTGAATGACACGGAATTCTTGTGTTCCGAAATAGATATTTATTTTATAGAGCAATAACTCAAAAACATTGCATCGCCATAACTGAAAAATCGATAAGATTGATCGATAGCGTGTTCATAGGCGTTCATAATGGCATCGTAACCCGCAAAGGCTGAAACCAGCATCAACAAGGTAGACTCGGGAAGATGGAAATTAGTCAGCAGGGCGTCGACTGACTTGAATTGATAACCGGGAGTAATAAACAAATCCGTATCACCAATACCGGGCTCAAGCTGACCGCTTTTAGACGCAGATTCCAATGCTCTGACCGCTGTCGTACCGATAGCAATTACCCGCCCACCTCTGTCTCTGGCTTGATGTACAGCATCAACAGTTGTCTGGGGCACGGCAAAATACTCTTTGTGCATCAAGTGTTCTGATAAATTTTCAACTCGGACCGGCTGAAACGTACCGCTGCCGACATGCAAGGTCACAAAAGTTGTTTGAATGCCTTTCGCTTTTATCTTATTCATCATCGCCACATCAAAATGCAGACCCGCGGTAGGTGCCGCCACAGCGCCAGCCTCTCTGGCAAACACAGTTTGATATCGGGTCAAATCTGACTCATCATCGGCACGGGTTATATAAGGTGGCAACGGAATATGACCGATTTTTTCCAGTAATGCGTATATATTCGAACCGGTAAACTCCAGTTGAAACAAATCGTCTGCCCTGCCCTGGACTTCACAGTGATACCCCTCGTCCAGTTCAATCAAAGTTCCCGGTTTCGGTGATTTACTGGCTCTAATATGGGCAATGGCATGATGGTCATCGAGAATACGTTCAATCAGAATCTCGACTTTACCGCCGCTTTGTTTTTTGCCAAATAGCCGTGCTGGAATTACCTTGGTATCATTCAAAACCAGCAGGTCATGTTCAGTTATTAAATTAATAAAATCGGTAAATTGCCTGTCTGCTATTTGCCCCGTGTCTCGATCCATACACAACAAACGGCTTGCATCACGCTCTGCCAAGGGTTTTTGCGCAATTAATGCATCGGGTAACTGATAGTTAAAATTACTTTTTTTCATAGCGGGCGATATTATCAGGTTAAGCGGGTGAATACACCTTAAAAAAACTGGCTTTTTTGAAAAAATATCCATATAATACGCTTTCTTTGCCGGGGTGGCGGAACTGGTAGACGCGCCGGATTCAAAATCCGGTGATGGTGACATCGTGCCGGTTCGATTCCGGCCCTCGGTACCAAAGAATAATCAAGGCCTTAGCGGATTTCCACTAAGGCCTTTTTTATTGCCAAAAAGTTTAATGTCACACTAGTGTCACAGTCACAGCAATTCCCCGCAACACAAAAACGGTTAAAACGTTTGTTTGGCCGTGGGTCTCTTGCTTATATGCACGTGAAGTTATTCAAATTGATAAAACCGACGTTAAAGCATCTTTTTTTAAGGAAGAGATGGGATAAACCGGGACAAAAAATGACCTATTTTGATAAATTTTTGTATTTAGTGTGACCTCAGTGTGACATTTAATATTTATTGAAATAATTATTATTCATAATCAACTAGATAATAAATTACCTTACAGGATTTCATATCCTGTATTGTCATGTATTGCCATTTATTGTATCGTTTGCCTTCAGACATGCGAGGGTGGAAATATGGCCGTAATCAGAGCGAGAACAAATAAATCGGGGAAAACCTCCTACCAGGTGCAAATCAGGCTAAAAGGCTATCCATTGCAGACCGCAACATTCGACCGAATGAGCGACGCTAAACGCTGGGGACAGCAAACAGAAGCGGCGATTAAAGAAGGTCGATACTTCAAGACGACTGAAGCCAAAAAGCACACCCTGGCCGATCTGATAGACCGGTATATAAAAACGACCTTACCCACCAAGCCAAAGTCCATAGATCAACAAACCGCTCAGCTCAAGTGGTGGAAAGATGAAATAGGCTACAAGCTACTTTCCGATGTTACCCCTTCCTTACTGGCTGAGTGCAGAGACAAGTTGTTAAATCAGCCTACCCACCAAAGCGAACAACGCGCCCCTGCTACTACGGTTCGGTACATGGCCGCGTTAAGCCATGCCTTCACTATTGCCGTGAACGAATGGGGATGGCTGGAAGATAACCCCATGAAGAAAGTTAAAAAGCCAAAGGAGCCCAGGGGACGTGTTAGGTATCTTGACGACGACGAACGGGAGCGCCTTTTAAAATCATGCCAGGAATCGAAAACCAGCATTTTATATATTGTGGTCATGGTTGCCATTGCTACAGGGATGCGTAAAGGCGAAATCATGGGGTTAAAGTGGCCGGATGTTGACCTAAACCGAGGCCGATTAACGTTACACGACACCAAAAACGGAGAGCGTCGCGTCGTTCCCTTATCAGGTAAAGCCTTGGAACTCATGAAAGAACACAACAAAATAAGGCGGCTCGGGGTTACTTGGGTATTTCCAGGCCGCAACGGTAAGAACCCTGCAGGCATTATCGAGGCATGGAAAAACGCCCTAGAACGAGCAGGGATTGAAAACTTTCATTTTCATGATCTGAGACACTCTACCGCGTCTTATTTAGCCATGAACGGCGCTAGCCTTGGCGAAATCGCGGATATTTTAGGACATAAGACCTTGCAAATGGTTAAGCGATACGCGCACCTGTCAGACTCGCACGTTGCCGGGGTACTGCAAGATATGAATAAAAAGATTTTCGGTTAAATAACCCAACTCCTCAGCAAGAAACCAGTCTAAACCGCGCCTATCCCGACTGGGCGAACATGGGCAACCTTTCACCCACTGGCGCGTTTTTCTTTTTTGAAAGGACAATCAATGAAAGGATGATTATGAAGTTTCCAGAGTGGGCGCCGACTGCATTAGTAGAGCGTTATCAATCCTATGGCGACGACCCCGGCGTATTACGGCATTATGATCTACATATAAAAACCCTGAAAAAATTAACTACCGATCTTAATATGAAGCGTGTTTGGGCGATGCTACGCAAAAACAGAGTCCGCTATAAATGGGAGGAACACAAACCATCTGAACATGGTGACGGCATAATGGCCTTACATTTGTTTAACCAAATAATTCGTGCAATTCACGAGACAGAGCGGCAAAGAACAACCAGAAGCGAAGATGTTTTGATGTATCAGGAAATCGCAAATGCCACGCGAATATTAGCTGCAAAGGTAAGTCTATCAAGTCTTGATGTTTCGCCGCTGCACTGGTTTCCAACTGAAGCAGTTAACACTATGCTACGTCTTGACATTAACCCGGAGAAAGCGGCGGGTTATTTTTGCCTTGTCCATGATGAAGGCGAATTGCACAAAAAAGGCGGCATTTACCAAGAAATTAGATTTAATGACGGGACCAACGAATATTTGCGAGTCGCTGAAAATACCACAGAGTTTTTTAATAAGTTCTGCATCACTCCACAATACCCGTCAATATCGAAAATCCTTGAGAGCATGGCAAACGAAGCCGTTACAGCAGCGAAACATGAGGAAAAAAGGCAGCGTATAGCCAGTAAGTCAACTATTACCAAAACAACCATCTTCATTAGGTCCTTATACCCATTTTGGCATGAAACCTTTGGCGGCCACCTTTATAGAACATTTGCGGCGTTATGCCGCGTTGTTCTGGATGACAGCAGCATTGACGAGGCCGATATAAAAGACGCAGTGAGAAACTACAAAATTCAGTTCTGAATCGATCAGAAAAAAAGGGGGGAATAAAGCCGCAAAAAAAACATGCTTAGTCAGGGAGTGACTAAACATGCCTTATTTATTACGTTAGCCACATCTTCAAGCCAAAATAAAAACTATTTAATACGCACAGCTTACGGCAACACGCCGCAAGCCTTCCCTTAACTCGGAGCGTATTAAATGCAAACAGCAACAACCCAAACCAGCACTTCAGCACTAAAACACTTACCACCCACGCCCATTCAATTAGTTACCACCAAGCAGTTAGCGCAGATGGTGCCTGCCTATGAAGGCAAGCCCGGCGCTATTCGCTGGCAACTCTTCAACTCAGCCACAAACGGATTGAAAGAATCGGGTGCAATCATTCGTCATGGCCGCCGTATATTGATCGATGTCGATAAATATTTTTCCTGGCAAGTCTCGAACGGAGCAGCGTAATGACGACGCTATCAGATATAGGCGCGGCTCGATCTGTAATCATTAAGCATATTCAGAACAGTGGGTGCAATACGCTTGCTTATTCAATAAGGCTACTTAACCGGCAGCAATCAACGGGCAACCTGCCACCAAATCTTAAAAAAGAATTTTCCCAGGCATGGCAAAAGCCCAGAGCAGGTATTTTGACTTTAAGCACTTTTGAGAAATGGCGGGCAAACTTTAAAGAGAGAGGCCATTTTGAGCCGCTGGTAAGACAAAAAGACTTTACCGTTAAGCCATGGCATGAATTGGCGGAACGCATGAAGCGCCGCAGCCCTAAAGCCAAATATACAGACATTCACAAGCGCTTAGTAAAAAGACATCCAGAGGTGAGTATTTCTCAACTCAGGCGGTTTTTCAGGCGTATTGAAGAGGTGGCTGGAAAATGAAAGCCACTACCCAGCAAACACAGCTCGACATAGTAGAAGCCGCTTTACTCAATCGTGAACCCGTTAATTCAGTAGTGATTTTTAACAAGGGAATAACAAGGCTTTCAGCCATTGTTAAACGCTTGAGGGACAGAGGATTCCCGATCATTACAGAGCGGCAAAACAGTAACGGCATAGCCCATTACAAACTACCTGAAGGCTGGCTTCCAGGCATAAAAAAGCCCCGGTAAACTGCAATTCACCAGGGCTTTACTGAATCGTGACCGACCATCACACCAACAACCAGAGCGGCCTATTATACAGGCCGCAAGGCTATTTTCAATGACAACCCTCATCCAAATATTGACACCGGGCAGCAATTCGGTGATTATTGACACGCTTTCGCAAAAAACGAAAGTCGGGATTTGCACCCCGGACAACCAAGGCCCAAAAAGGCCACTATCAAATGTGGTTTTTTTATGTCCATCAAAAACACATGCGGCGTTTTGCCGTATGTATTCTGTTATGGTGGGCTGTATTGGGCAACCCCTAAAAAGGTTGGCCGGTTCCTTGGCCGGTAGTGCAAACCCGATACAGTCCACCGCCCAGCGATTTGCACCAATGGGCGGCGGTTTATCCCCCTACCAAGGAGTTACCGATATGACAAGTCACACCCAAAAACCGGCTGAAACCAGCCAGGCACCAGCAAACCACGGATTTAAAATTAATCCACCCCGCAGAGTTTCTCTTACTGAGCTTATCAAAAAGCAGAACGAGGAAAGAGGTTTAGAACCTTTACCGCTAGAGTCTGACTTATTGCTTAAACGTATCGCCCAGGGCGGCCACTCAGGGCAGTTTTTAGCCGATGCCTTTATCAGTGCCTACCGAACTCATTTACCCTTCACGCACAGCCTTGGCGAGTTGAATAAACTGGACTGCGAAGGCTTCCGGCTCTTCCATGAAATCTTGCATATCCGGCATATTCCCGGCTGGAATGACGAGGCGCTTTATAAAATCGATCAACAGATTAAAGCGATTCAAGGCGGTGAGCTATGAGCATTACAACCAGCCAAGTAAACGAAATAGACTACATTCAGAGCTGTTTTGAGGCCATATCAGAACTTTTGATTCCTGAGGATGATTTGCATATTGTAGGTCGTAACAATCTGGCGAGTTTGCTTAACTACCTTTTTGAAAGATTACGCAAGGCAGAAGAGGGTTATGACTCATTAAGCCTTGATAAACGCGACGATAAACGCGACGAAATTAACACAATCCATTCTTGTTTGTTTGCTATTACTGACCTAATTAATACAAGCGATGGTTTGCATGGCGTGAACCGTGACAATTTAGCGATGTTGTTGGGTTACTTCTCTGACCGGTTGCGGGAAGCGACCGAGGGGGCGGTATGATCTTAACCCCCGATAAATTAAAAGCTCATGAAAAACTTATTGCCGATGCAAGGAAAAAAGAGGCCACCGAGGAGAAGAAGAAAAAATCGGCTGAGGCAAAGCAGCAAAAAAAGAAAAACACAGATGATTTTCTACTGCTTGCCTCATCTAAATCCAAGGCCTTCAGCAAATTAAATTATCGTCGTCTTGATAACGTGCAATCAAAACCTATCAATTGGCTATGGCCGGGACGGATTGCTTGCGGAAAAGTGACATTATTTGCAGGCGACCCCGGCTTAGGGAAAAGCCAAATTACCGCGTCACTGGCCGGAATTGTAACAACAGGCGGCAAATGGCCGGTAGACGGTGCAAAATCGCCACAAGGAGCCGTTATATTCCTTTCCGCCGAGGATGATGCCGCCGACACTATAAGGCCGCGTCTTGAAGCAGCAGGGGCAGAGTTAAGCCGCTGTATTGTGATTGATTCCATTATCGACACTGACGAAACCGGTACTATTCGAGAGCGGTCATTTAGTGTTAAAAATGACCTGAAGCAGCTTGAAAATATCATGTGTGAAGTAGTAGACGTTCGCTTGATTATTATTGACCCGATTACCGCCTATATGGGCGGAGTTGATAGCCATAAAGCAGCAGACGTTCGCGAGTTTATGTCACCGCTGGCAATGTTCGCCGAAAAACATCGTGTTGCTATTTTGGGTATATCTCACTTGAACAAAAGCAGCACCCAAGATGCTTTGCAGCGTGTGAATGGTAGCCTTGCTATGGTTGCCGCCGCCAGGGCCGCATTTATTGCCGTGAAGGACAAAAACAACCCGGCGCGGCGCTTACTATTGCCGATAAAAAACAATATTGCCAAGGATATAGGCGGATTTGCTTTTTCGATTGCTGATACCACCCTGAACAATGGCATTGAAACATCAAAAATTGTTTGGGAAGATGCCCCAGTCAACATGACCGCCGATGAAGCAATGAATGCTAGACCCGTTCGAGAAGATACAGGCGCGATTGATGAGGCGCGGAGTTTTTTGCTTGATCTATTGGCAGATGGCCCGATGCCTTCAGGCGAGGTGAAAAAAGAGGCAGAAAAGGCGGGGTTTTCATGGGCAAGTATTCGCAGAGCGAAGGATATTGAGGGCATAAAATCGGAAAGAGAAAGCCCAAATGGCCGCTGGTTTTGGTCACTGAATCCACATGCTCAATTCCCACATGCTCAAACCCTATGCATAACAAATGAGCATGTGGGACGAGACCATATAAATCAAAGCTTGGAGGGGGATGAAACAGCCCCACATGCTCAATTTTCTCATATTGAGCATGTGGGAAAAAAGGAAGTTGAAAAATTGGCAGCAGAGGGTGTTTTATAATCCGTAAAAAATCAAAGCCAGACGTCCGGCTTTAATTATGCACAACGATGATAAGCCGGTTTTTTTGCAGCAATTTAAAGAACGGGGGGTTATGTGAAATTCGACTCAAAATACTTCATAGGTCTTTGCAAGCAATCCGGCCTTACACTAACCAGAATCGGTGGATTGATTCACTACACAACCAATGGAAAACCTATTGAAGGCGGCGCGCTATTTGTTGCCGCCATTCTTCAACACAAGCGAAAACTGTTAAAACATCTTCCAGAGAAAGGCGCGGGGATCCAGCTCGACATATTCGACGATGATAAATAAAGATGTTTGCCCACCCCGCCGCCATGAATGTAGAGAGGCGGGATAT
Source organism: uncultured Crenothrix sp. (assembly GCA_964450225.1). Classification (GTDB taxonomy): domain Bacteria; phylum Pseudomonadota; class Gammaproteobacteria; order Methylococcales; family Methylomonadaceae; genus Methylobacter_C. The sequence goes on from CAYVFT010000008.1 coordinate 34,009, forward strand.
TCGACGTGTTTATCACAGACAATGTGCCTGTTTAGTATAAGACCAGGCAAATAAATTTACCTGTCCAATCTTGTTACTCCACCCCTCCAAAGCCAACTAATCAGGGCTTTAAACAACCTTCAATATAGCCTTATGAAAGGCCGCTTATCCTTGCAGTGCGATAGTTAGTTAAGAATTGACACTTAACCAACTGCATTTAGCATTTGCCTATGGAAAAATTGAGACAAATAGTTCGTTCTGACTGGCCGCCATTGATAAAGACCATTGCTGATGCCTTTGGCGATAACGCCGCTATCACTCTTTTTAAGCATTGAGGCAAAAATGACGCCGAGAAATAAAGACTGGGGCTTACCCGTCAAGACCAATAACCCAACCCCTAAATCTATCTCCAGTTATGAGTTAGAGAGGCGAGCCTTGATAAAAATTTTAAAGTTTTTGAGCAAATTGCCGGACTACAAAATATGAGCGATTTAAGACAAATTCCCCGGCACGACTGGCCACCATTGATAAAGACCATTGCTGATTCCATCGGCGATGACGCTGCCATCACTCTTTTTGTGAGATTTGCTGGTCGTCACTTGCGAATCCCTATGGCTCCTAACCAAAATCATATCATCGATCAAGCCATAGGCAGCGACAAAGCAAACATTTTGAGACGTTTATTCTCTGGCGAGACTATCACAATACCATCGGGTGGTTTACTGCTTATCAAGCTCAGAAATAAACGAATCATAAGTGATTATCAAACCGGAATGATTCAGGCTGATATTGCTACTAAGTACCATCTTACTGAGCGTCAAATAAACAACATAATCAATCGTTTCAGGCTGTGAAAATCAGCAATAAAACCACAACAACAGAGATAAAAAAATATGAATACCGAACAAAAAATTATCGACCGGCAACAACTGGAATCCAGCATCAAGACGAATCAAATTAATCTTGACGAGCTCAACAAGAAGAAAGCTTATCTAGTCTCCATGCGCCGCGAAGCTGAAAACCAAATCATAGGTTTTGAAAACTATGACGAATCGCGGCCCGAATACTTCAAAAAAATTGACGCCACAAACCGGGTAGATGAACTAAACAAAGAACTATCGTCGATAAACTTGGACATAGAAAAAACAACCAATATCATCGACACGGATATGTCCATGTTTCGCGCTATTAAAATAGACGTTACATCGGTGCAATTGATTGAGCAGCAAAATGACTTAAAAGCGGTCCAGAACAAATACGCGGACCTCGAAAAGCTGATTGCTGAACAAGAGCTGATAATTGAGTCTGCAAGCGGTGTGCAATGCACAGCTTCAGCATTAAGACAGCAGCGCGGGGTATTGCTAGCTGAGGCGGCTAATGGGATTGATAATACCAAAAAAATCAACGCGCTTGACGCTGATATTGCCAAGGCCAAGAAGCTCGACGAAGATACAAACACCTCTAAAGCAATTGCATCCGAAAAGGCCCGGGATACCATAGAGGGCTTGCGTGGAATGCTGGAAAATACCAAGCAAGCCATAGCTGAAAAACGTTATGCCGTGGTCATTATGTATAACGACCTTCTTTGCCAGATGGCCGAAGAAGCCGCCGAAAAATACAGGAATGCGGCCTATATTTTGGCCGATAGCATTCAAGCGATTGTTGCCATTGATGCGCTTATTGCTAAAACAGGGGTTAGGCGAAATTCTGGCGTACGCCCGGGATCGTTTGGAACACTCACAATTCCAGCTTTGAGCGGAATGTCAGAGATAAAAGGTCTTGGCATTGGCGCGTATTTTCAACTAGACACCCGGATAAATCCGGCAAGAGAAGATATTGCTAAAATAGTGGACAGTATGACAACGCAAGGAATCAAGGCGCTTGAAAATGCGTAACCATGGGTTTTTTATGTCTTGGCTGGATTAATAGCAGGGACTAAACCGGATACTAGGCGTTAAATAATGTCACACTGGTGTCACAGTTGACATGAATTAACGCGGTATTTTCCAACAATTCACAACACATAATAAACAGTAAGTTACTGTTTATATTATTGCTGTTTATTGTTAGATGTTGTTCATATAAGATTCAAAATCCGGTGATGGTGACATCGTGCCGGTTCGATTCCGGCCCTCGGTACCAATCATGGGTTCAGAGACGTGCAAAGAAATACATAAACCCGCAAGTCATAAGGCTTAGCGGGTTTTTTATTGTCTAACGAAATGCAACACATTTGGCAATCTATACAGTAAGTTTTACAGTAGTTCCGAAGCAGTAACAAAAGTTTCTGCAATAGGGATACGACAATGGCTAAAGATTTTCTGAAGCCTGCACGTGTTCTCATACCAAATTAAGGTTTCGAGAAGTACAAAAAAACACAATAACATTCCGAAATTCGGGCACTCACGATTTACCCAATAACCCCTCGATACTGCGAAAAACCTTAGTAAACATCTCTTTTGTCAGCCGTTTAGTTTGCACGTTATAACGATTGGTATGATAAGAATCAACCAGTGTGCAACCACCCGGCAAAACGTGCTGTGCATTGTGAGCAAATACAGCACTACTCAATTTCTGATTAGATGCTTTTAATACTGCCTGATGAGCAACGTTACCCAAGGCTAATATCACGGCCCGTCCCTGCAGAGTATTTAACTCGGCAGTCAAAAATTGATTGCACTGGTTGATTTCAGCTCCAGTCGGTTTGTTTTGCGGAGGCAGGCATTTAACTGCATTGGTGATACGACACCTCTTAAGTTCCAAGCCATCCATCAATGATTCAGATTTTATTTGATTACTGTAACCAAACTCATAAAGTGCCTCATAAAGAAGGAGTCCTGCAAAATCTTTGGTAAACGGCCGTCCTGTTGCATTGGCGCCATGCATTCCAGGAGCTAAACCTACAATCAGTAATTTGGCGTCATTATCACCAAAAGGGGCTACCGGCCGTGCATGATAGTCGGGATGTTTATGTTTAATTTCACACAAAAAATTATCCAGCCGTTTACACTGACGACAATCCTGATCAAATATTTCTTTTGAAAACATGTTGTTAAGGTTCAATGTGAAGGGTAGCTACCTGAAGAATATGAGTAAGTAGGTTATTTAATTAAAATGAAAAATTTATTTATTCTTATTTTGGAAGAAATTTCTGATTTATCACTTATTACTCTCAACGCAACGGCCTAAAATTTAGGTCATCAACTCAATTATTGCATCGGCATGAAATAAAGCATTACTTTATACAGTCGGTGCTTAGGTAATGAAAAGTCTTGTTTTAGGTTTTGAAAGCAATATAGCTAAACTGCTCGTGAATCAAAATTTGGTTTAAGGAAGTGCATCAAAATTTTGAATGCATTAGAATTACACCATGTTTTTCACGCTATTACCTATCGATCAAAGGACTCGACGACCTAAAATTCGAAAACCGTCATACCACCGACAAGCGTTATGCGGATCAGGTTAAACCGTTTACCCGTCAGGCAAAGTGATCCTGTATGGCAAATACTATTAAACAACGGCCTATTCAAGCAAGCCTGTGGCGAATTCTTTGCTGCGCCGGGGTGCTATAAGAAGGAATTTTGCACTTTACTGACCGAAAATTTTCAGATCATTGGCTGTGTTTTAATGTCCGATGAATACCTTGGTTATTCTCCCGCCAACCTTAGAAGCTATCTATGCGGGACAACTCAACCAGACCTTAGTTAAAACCGTTTTTATAGCATAAATAATAAAAAGAGCCATATCATGAATGATTCCAATCTGCCTACAAGCGACAAAATTTTTCTTCACCGATCTCTTGAAGCGACTATCCGCATTGGTCTGTTAATCATAATTACAGTCTGGTGTTTCAAGATCGTTGAGCCTTTTATTGCTCCAATAATTTGGGGCATCATTATTGCCATTGCAGCTCATCCGCTTTACAAGCATCTGCGGATAGCTCTCGGTGAACGGCACAAGCTTGCAGCTACCATGTTTACTTTTATCTTCCTGATCATCCTGATTGTTCCATCTGTGTTGCTTACTGAAACACTGATCGATGGACTAAAAATGCTGGCAGAAAAAATTAGAGATGGTTCCTTGTCAATTCCGCCGCCGCCCGATAATCTTCATAACTTGATGATTATCGGAGAACCGCTAGCCAAGTTTTGGCTACTCGCCTCGGAAAACATCCATAGCGCTCTGCAACAGCTGACGCCAGTACTTAAAATCATCGGCAGCTGGTTATTATCGGCGGCTACGGGTGCAGGCATCGCGATTTTACATTTTGTGGTTGCCATTATTATTGCCGGAATATTATTGGCTAATTCCAGCGGCAGCAATCGAACGGCACGCGCTATCACCCGTCGGCTTGCTGATGAAAAAGGAGCAGATTTTGCCGACTTGGCAGAAGCAACTGTGCGCAGCGTTGCCAATGGCATTTTAGGCGTAGCGGTAATTCAGAGTCTGCTGGCAGGCCTAGGTTTTATGGTGGCAGGGGTACCGGCTGCCGGCCTTTGGGCTCTGCTTTGCCTGATTCTGTCTATAGCCCAGATTGGCATCGCCCCAATCATGATCCCAGTAATAATCTACCTGTTTTATACTGCTGACACGCTTACCGCTGTGGTATTTCTGATCTGGAGCATTCCTCTCAGTTTGATTGACAATATACTTAAACCCATTCTGCTGGGCCGTGGCGTCAAGACGCCTATGGCTGTTATTTTTATCGGTGCGATTGGTGGTCTATTGAGTTCGGGCGTAATCGGTCTTTTTATTGGTGCCGTCATTTTAGCCCTTGGCTACGATCTGTTTTTATTATGGCTCAGCGACTCATCACCCGAATCTTCGAATTGATTTCCGTTTCATTCAAGGATTTCCGACCGAACCTATAAAACCCTTACAATCATTATTTGTTCGGTCCAATGGTTACCCCGCCAAATAGGAATTAACTATCTTTTTCACCTTCCCTTATACGCCCGGTTTTTGCTATCAGACAAGTATTTCTAATGCTTGTGGCTATGTTTCGTGCCAAAATATAACTCCTCCCAAGTATTAATTAGAGAATCTATGAAAATTGCTATTTTATCCCGCAACTCTAAATTGTATTCAACCGCTCGACTGGTTGAAGCCGCGCAGGCTCGCGGACATGAGGTACGGGTTTTGGATGTATTACGTTGCTATATGAATATTACATCGCATAATCCATCCATCCATTATCGAGGGGAGGACTTGACCGGATTTGATGCCGTTATCCCTCGCATTGGCGCTTCAGTGACCTTTTACGGTACTGCAGTATTAAGACAATTTGAAATGATGAATGTCTTTCCACTCAACGAATCGGTGGCCATATCACGTTCAAGGGATAAATTACGCTCAATTCAGCTGCTTGCCAGAAAGGGTATTGGCATGCCAGTGACAGGTTTTGCTAATAACCCGGATGATATTCAAGATTTAATTGCTCAAGTCGGTGGTGCGCCCCTGGTGATTAAACTATTGCAAGGCACTCAAGGAATAGGTGTAGTTCTGGCAGAAACCCACAATGCCGCTGAAAGTGTTATTCAAGCTTTTATGGGACTGAATGCCAACATTATGGTTCAAGAGTTCATTAAGGAAGCTGGTGGCAGTGACATTCGATGCTTTGTTGTCGGTGACAAAGTGGTTGCGGCCATGAAGCGACAGGCTTCGGAAGGCGAGTTTCGTTCAAATCTTCATCGTGGCGGTTCTGCTGCATTAATACGCCTGACTCCTGAAGAACGATCAACCGCAGTGCGGGCAGCAAAAATAATGGGGCTAAATGTCTGTGGTGTAGATATGCTCCGTTCCAATCATGGACCTGTCATAATGGAAGTCAACTCATCGCCTGGCTTAAAAGGCATTGAAGCGGCCAGTGGAAAAGATATCGCCGACATGATCATACAATTTATAGAAAAACGTTTTGAAACCATGGAAACGACAAAAGATAAACCGCCTACTCGAACCCGGACCCGCGGCAAAGGTTAATTCAGTGGTTCCGGAGGGACAAAGCAAAATGGCTATATCGTTGTAAAAATTCTTTATACAACACAAAAATTTCAACCCCTTTAAATCTCCTCGTCTTAACCTTTCCAAATGGGATAAAGAGCTATCGAACATGTATAGACACCCTATGTTAAAGAGAGGATGATTAATTTACATAAGGATTACATCGTCATTTTGCCAATATTCTGTCGCTTCTTATAGTGGACAACAAAGCCTGTTCACCCTAGAAGCCACCCGTTTTAAATAATCTCCAAGGAGTTCCCCATGCTAGAACAATACCGCAAACATGTTGAAGATCGCGCCATCGAGGGCGTTGTGCCCAAACCGCTTGATGCAGAGCAGATGGCTGCATTAGTTGAATTGATTAAGCAGCCACCCGCGGGCGAAGAAGAATTTATTTTGAACCTGCTGGCTAATCGAGTTCCTGCGGGTGTTGATGAAGCAGCTTACATCAAAGCGGGCTTTCTGTCGGCAATTGCAAAAGGCGAGATCAATTCACCCATATTGACCGCAGCAGATGCGACGGAATTATTGGGCACTATGTTAGGCGGTTATAACATAGCGCCCTTGATAGACCTGCTGGACAACCCTGCCCTGGCACCGATTGCGGTCAAGGGATTGTCCCATACCTTACTGGTTTTTGATGCTTTCCATGATATCCAGGAAAAAGCCGATGCAGGTAATGAGTTCGCTAAACAAGTCATTCATTCATGGGCAGATGCGGAATGGTTTACCAGCAAGCCGACCGTACCGGAAAAAATGACGGTTACCGTCTTTAAAGTGACGGGCGAAACCAATACTGATGATTTATCGCCTGCGCCCGATGCGTGGTCCAGACCGGATATTCCGCTGCATGCCAAAGCCATGTTGAAAATGCCGCGTGAGGGCATTACCAACGCTGAACAACAAATTGAAGCGCTGCAACAAAAAGGATTTCCAGTCGCTTATGTCGGAGATGTTGTAGGAACCGGGTCATCTCGCAAATCAGCGACCAATTCCGTGTTGTGGTACATAGGTAATGATATTCCGTTTATTCCCAACAAGCGTGACGGAGGGGTTTGTATAGGAGGTAAAATCGCACCCATTTTCTTTAATACGATGGAAGATTCAGGAGCTCTGCCGTTTGAATGCGATGTTACCAACATCGCTATGGGTGATACCATCGATATTTATGTCTATGAAGGCGTCATTAAACGTCATGACAGTGATGAAATTATCTGCGCATTTGCATTAAAAACCGATGTTATTCTCGATGAAGTCCGGGCCGGTGGACGTATTCCGTTAATCATCGGCCGGGGGCTAACTGACCGAGCCCGGAAATCCTTAGGTTTAAAGGCTTCTACCGTGTTTCGCCGTCCAATTGATGAGAAAGACAGCGGCAAAGGATTTACCTTGGCGCAAAAAATAGTCGGCAAAGCCTGTGGCGTGACAGGCGTTCGCCCAAACACTTACTGTGAACCCCACATGGCTACTGTCGGGTCGCAAGATACTACAGGCCCAATGACCCGCGACGAATTAAAGGATTTAGCCTGTTTAGGGTTTTCAGCGGATCTGGTGTTGCAATCCTTCTGTCATACTGCGGCTTATCCAAAGCCAATTGATGTCACCATGCACCACACGCTACCCGATTTTATAATGAATCGCGGCGGCGTGTCATTGCGCCCCGGCGACGGTATTATTCATTCCTGGCTAAACCGCATGTTATTGCCTGATACTGTCGGCACTGGTGGAGATTCGCATACCCGTTTCCCCATAGGTATTTCCTTTCCGGCCGGATCAGGTTTGGTGGCTTTTGCTGCGGCTACGGGTGTGATGCCACTGGATATGCCGGAATCGGTACTGGTTCGTTTTAAAGGTGAAATGCAGGCGGGTATTACGCTACGTGATATGGTGAATGCCATTCCTTATGCCGCCATACAGCGCGGCTTGCTAACGATTGATAAAAAAGGCAAGAAAAATGTATTTTCTGGACGAATCCTGGAAATCGAAGGTTTGCCGAATTTGAAAGTAGAGCAGGCATTTGAATTATCCGATGCTTCAGCGGAACGCTCGGCGGGTGGGTGTACAATTCGTTTAAATGAAGCACCGATACGTGAATATCTGAATTCCAATATTACGCTGCTAAAATGGATGATTGCTGAGGGTTATGGCGATGCACGCACCATCGAGCGCCGTATCAATAGTATGAAACAATGGCTCGCTAATCCGGAATTACTAGAACCTGATGCGGATGCGGAATACTTTGAAATCATCGAAATTGATATGAATGAAATCAAGGAACCTCTACTGGCATGTCCTAATGACCCCGATGATATCAAAACCCTCTCCGCTGTAGCAGGAACTAAAATTGACGAAGTTTTCCTGGGTTCTTGTATGACTAATATTGGTCATTTCCGCGCTGCGGGTAAGTTACTAGAGAAGCAGAAAGGTGAACTGCCAACCCGCTTGTGGGTAGCTCCTCCCACCAAAATGGATCAAACCCAATTAACCGAAGAAGGTTATTACAGCACCTTTGGTAAAGCCGGCGCCAGGATGGAGATGCCGGGTTGTTCATTATGTATGGGCAATCAGGCACGGGTGGCAGAAAATTCTACCGTAGTTTCTACCTCGACACGGAATTTCCCTAATCGTCTGGGTAACGGCGCCAATGTCTACCTGTCATCCGCTGAACTGGCGGCAGTATGTTCAATTTTAGGCAAAATTCCAACCTTTGATGAGTATATGCACTATGCTGCACAGATCAGCGAAACAGCCGAAGATACTTATCGATATCTGAATTTTAATCGGATTGCCAGTTATCAGCAAAAAACCAACAACCTTGTGTCGGCTTAAACGACTAATTCACGACAAAGAACACAAAGGACACGACGTTTTATATTTTTCTTCGCGCCCTTTGTGCTAACACTAAAAATCTATGATTTTTTATTTTTAATAAAAGACTTTGCCACCAGCATTTATGCCCCAAAAACCACCCTCATTTAAAGCGTCTTTGTCGTTCCAAAACCGGACAATGGCCTATTTTTACAGTCAGATTCAGCAACAACACCAAATTTTGCAACGTATCCAGGCGGTTTTACCCGAAGCATTAGCAAAACAGGTCCGGCATTGCCTGATAAGAGACAAAAAATTGCTGATTTATATGGATTCTGCTGCATGGGCATCACAACTGCGCTTTTATAACAGCGTAATTCTTGCCGCAATAGTACCGTTAACAAGAACGCCTGTTGAGATTATGAATATTAAGATTATTGCCGATCAAACAGGGCTTATTCTAGGCCCTGTACGGAAGGCAAAATTACCTTCTGTAGAAAAAATTAAAATTATCCGAAACCATAGCCTAACTGTTCCGGATAATCAATTGAGGTCTGCTTTGCTAAAATTAAGCACTACACTGGAAAAGTTAGCAGATAGGACTTAAATTTAGATCAACCAATCCTACTCAGCGAGTCTGGGAGTCTGCGCGGAACGCATAAAAGAAATCGGCGCCTCGTCTTCATCAGAAAAAGTAACCATTTCCCAGGCATCCTTGTTTTCTAATAAAATCCGGAGTAACTTATTATTCAGGCCATGTCCTGACTTATAGCCGGTAAATTCACCAATCAGGCTATGTCCCAACAAATATAAATCGCCAATCGCATCAAGAATTTTATGTTTAACAAATTCATCCGCGCTGCGTAACCCGTCTTCATTGAGAATTTTATCGTCGTCAACCACAATAGCATTATCAAGACTTCCGCCCAAGGCAAGATTATTTTCTCTTAACATCTCGATATCTTTCATAAAGCCAAAGGTTCTGGCACGGCTCACTTCCTTAACAAAAGTCGTTGAAGAAAAGTCCATGGTGGCTGTTTTAACGTGATCATCAAAAGCTGGATGTTCAAAATCAATCGTAAAAGTCACTTTAAACCCATCAAATGGATCAAAAGCAGCCCACTTGTCGCCATCTTCAACTCTGATGCTGCGCTTTATTCGAATATACTGTTTTGGGCAGTCTTGCTCTTCGACACCGGCGGATTGAAGCAAAAACACAAAGGGCCCCGCGCTACCGTCCATGATGGGAACTTCAGCTGCGCTAACATCAATGATTGCGTTGTCAATGCCCAATCCGGCAAAAGCTGAAAGTAAATGTTCTACAGTTGATATTTTCACATCACCCGCAACCAACGTAGTTGACAGTACTGTTTCGCCAACATTCTCCGGTGTTGCCTGAATGGTAACAGGCACATCCAAATCCACACGACGAAATCTAATTCCCGTATTTGGTTCAGCTGGGCGTAATGTTAAATACACCTTATCACCCGTATGTAACCCTACGCCGGTGGCTCTTATAGTGTTTTTTAAAGTTCGCTGTTTAATCATAATAAATAACGCCAAATGAAGGGGCAAAAACTGGTTAATTCTATCACAACACGATCTCAAAAAAGAGATTGAATCGACTTTCTTTATTAAGCTAAGTAAAAGATACCTTTCCACCAGAAAGAAAGCCGCTGTTAAATAAGGATTTTCCCAGCCTAATCAATAACTGCGGCTAATTTGATATGATATAGTGAATCCAAGAATCAAAATCAACACAAGCAATTGCGGACATGTTAAAAATTTTTCTTCAACGGGAAACCACCCCGGAACAATTCCCTGATTTATCCGGGTTACTGGAAAAGCAATATAATCATCAAGTAGCCCAAAATCATATACAGCACGACCCGGCGCAATTTATCGCTTTACAACAATTACAATCGCTGTTGGACAACATATTGGCAACCGTCATTTATGATCAAAAATCAGTCATACATAAATTAATCTCACCGCCACCAGAAAAATGTCAAAGCCTGTACATATATGGTGATGTTGGCCGCGGCAAATCGATGTTGATGGCGCTATTTTACGAAGCCAGCCCTATACAACAAAAGCGACGGGTGCATTTTAATATGTTCATGCTGGAGGTTCATGCCTTCGTCCATGAATGGCGACAACAAAATAAGTCCGATACTATTACGGCCTTGGCAAAAAATATCAGGGCATCAACTCTTCTTCTTTGCCTTGATGAGTTTCATGTAACCGACATCGCGGATGCTATGATTTTGGAAAGGCTGTTCAGTAAACTGTTTGAGTCAGGCATTGTAATTGTTATAACGTCAAACCGTCATCCTGATGATTTATATCTGGGTGGTTTACAAAGAGAACAATTTCTGTTCTTTACCAAACTCTTGCAAAAAGAATCTCAAGTTATAAAGCTGGCTGCAAAAGAAGACTATCGGCTCATGCACCTGCATACACTTGAAACAACCTATTATTTCCCACTGGATGCTCATGCGAATGAGTTTACGCTACAAAGTTATAACGAGTTTACGAATTTCGCAGCCATGCAATCAGGCGCTTTAGAGGTACTGGGAAGAAAGGTCATATTATCCGCTGTACATGGAGATATCGCTCTTACATCTTTTAGTGAACTCTGCGAGCAATCTTTAGGTTCGGCGGATTATATAGAGATTGCCCGTCAATTCAGTACGTTGATTATGGCTGAAATTCCAAAATTAACACCTGACAAACGCAACGAAGCCAAGCGTTTTATAACTTTGATTGACGCACTATATGAGCATAAAGTAAAACTGATATGCACCGCTGAAGTGCCGGCTCAAGAACTGTATGCCGAGGGTGATGGCGCCTTTGAATTCAGGCGCACGGCGTCAAGGTTAATTGAAATGCAATCAGATAGTTATTTACAGAGCAAGCACACGGGGCACTGATAAAATTTCATGCCAGCATGCTCACTACATCAATATGGTTTAATTGATTGAGTTTTGGTATTTGACAGAAAAGTCATTCAAATGGGCTAGAACTACCGGCAGATCTTCAGCTTTCTCAGGTTTAAACGCATTGACGCCGACACGCGATAAATAAAATACCTGATCCGGCATAAAGTGGCCTGTTGCTCTAATTTCACCTTGATAGTTATAGCGGCTTCTAAGCAACCAGGCATGAGAAAACAGACGACCATCCGCAAAATCCGGAAAATCCAGCTCAATGAGTTGAATGTCTTTTAAATCGGGGGCAATTTTATCAACAGAATCGGCAGGCCCTATCCTTACGCCCAGTTTCCCCACATGCGCTGGCAGCTGTTGCTTGTCATGTTTCCATCTGGCCAATGAAACACTAATGTCACCGGTTTTTAATTCAGCCTCATCTGCAACATAGCGCCAAGTGTCATCAATAATCTGTTTGTCTTTAACTATCTGCATAGACTTGCTCTTTGAATGGGGTAATACCAACCCGATTTACCATGTCCAGGAATGATTCATCATCCAGGCGTTGTTTGATGTAAACATCGAGAATAGTGGTGATTGCTTTGGTTATCTGATCTTTGGCAACCGCAGGCCCAAGTCGTTCGCCTATTGCTGCATCATTTTCCGAAGAGCCACCCAAGGTTAATTGATACCATTCAGCACCTTTTTTATCAACGCCCAGTATGCCGATATGACCAACGCTTTGGTGTGCACAACCGTTCATACAGCCAGACATGTTGATTTTTAAATCACCGATGTCGTGAATGTAGTCCATATCATCAAGTGCTTCATTGATTTCTTTGGCAACACCAATAGACCCGGCATTGGCGAGAGAACAAAAATCAAGGCCTGGGCAGCAAATCATATCTGTCACTGTGCCGATATTTGGGGTAGCCAGTTTCAATGCATCTAGTTGTTGCCATAGTGCGAATAGATCGGCTTGCTTGACGTCAGCCAGAATTAGATTCTGCCTGTGCGTAGCTCTGATCTCACCGAAACTGTATTTATCGGCAAGGTCTGCAACAGCGTCAAGCTGCACATCGGTCATATCCCCTGGTGGTGAATCAGGGGCCTTCAATGACAGAAAAGCCGCGCGATATCCAGGTACTTTATGATCGGCAGTATTGTATTTAATCCAGGTCGCAAAGGCTTTATTGTCCAGTTGCTGCTGCGCAAAGCTTGTGTCTTGGGCAGCATCTGATTCGTAGGCAGGAGGAACAAACTGGGCTTTCATAGCGTTAATGCGATCATCACTCAACTTGTTGTCATCCCTTATGAGTAGCCATTCTTGCTCGACTAATTCCGAGAATTTGTCCATTCCGGATTCTTTGACCAAAATTTTTATGCGTGCTTTATATTTGTTATCACGGCGGCCGAATAGATTATAAATACGCAGTATGGCTTCCAGATAAGACAGTAGGTGCTTTTTTTCCAGATAAGCCTTAATCACTTGACCTATGACCGGCGTACGACCCAAGCCACCACCCACCAGCACTTTGAAACCTACGACTCCCACATCATTTTTAACCAGATGTAAGCCTATATCGTGAAATTGCGTAGCGGCGCGATCATGCAATGCACCGCTGACAGCTATTTTGAATTTGCGTGGCAAATAGTCAAATTCAGGATGAAGCGTTGTCCATTGACGAATGATTTCGCAATAAGGGCGAGGGTCTTCAATCTCATCAACACAGATACCCGCCAAGTGATCCGATGTGGTGTTTCTCATGCAGTTGCCACTGGTTTGAATGGCATGCATTTGTACACTGGCTAATTCTGCAAGAATATCAGGAACTTCCTCTAGTTTAGGCCAGTTAAACTGGATATTTTGCCGGGTAGTGAAATGACAGTAGTTTTTGTCATAATTGCGAGCAATATGGGCTAATTTTCGCAGTTGCTTGGAATTAAGCAAGCCATAAGGCCCGGCAATTCGCAACATCGGGGCATGAGTTTGAATGTAAAGACCATTCCTTAAACGTAAAGCGCGATATTGATCTTCAGAAATTTCGCCTTTTAAAAACTGTTCGGTCTGCCTTCTAAATTGGGCTACCCGTTCTTCAACAAGGGTTTGGTCGTTGTCGTTATACTGGTACATAGATGAGCGTTTAATGTGCCTGTCAGGCGAATAATCATAACAAGTAATCATATACTGTGGGCCATAAAATGACAAAATTTATTAGTTGGTGATAACATTAACAGTTAAAATTTGTTGTGTTTAATAACTAAAAATAAGTAAGGGGATATTTTGGTGCGATTATTATTAATTTTGTTATCGATATTGCTAGTGCCGCAAATGGCAATGGCGGGCGGCTTTGAAAGCCTCGGGTTGACGGGGACTGAGCGAGGTATATATACCGTTCTGATTTTTTTCATTGCTTACGGTTTTGTAATGGCTGAAGAGTTTACTCACCTGAGTAAATCCAAGCCGGTTATTCTTGCAGCAGGTATTATCTGGGCTCATGCTGCTATTTTAGCGTCTCAAAAAGGAGTTTCAGTTGAAGCGATGCACGAGGCTTTCGAATACAATTTGAAAGAATATGCTGAGCTTATGTTATTTTTATTGGTCGCTATGACTTATATCAATTCAATGGCGGAACGTAATGTGTTTGAAGCTTTGCGTTCCTGGCTGGTAAGAAGGCAGTTTGGCTACCGTAAATTGTTTTTGATTACCGGCATCATTACTTTCTTCTTATCCGCAGTGGCAGATAATCTGACAGCGGCTTTATTAGTCGGCGCTGTGGTTATGGCAGTAGGCGCGGATAATGAAAAATTTGTCAGTATCGGCTTTGTAAATCTGGTTGTTGCCGCCAACGCTGGCGGTGCGTTCTGTCCTTTTGGCGACATTACAACATTAATGGTATGGCAGGCAGAATATGCCGAGTTCTTTGATTTCTTCAAACTATTTATTCCATCAGCAGTGAATTACGGTGTACCTGCGGCGATTATGTATTTTGCAGTGCCTGATGAGCAACCTAAAGCCTCTTCCGAAGCTGCCGTACAGTTAAAGCCGGGGGCGATTCAAATTTGCGTATTGTTTTTACTGACCATCGTGACAGCGGTTAGTTTTAAACAGGGTCTGCATCTGCCACCGTTTATGGGCATGATGGTCGGCGTCTCTGTGTTAATGCTTTACGGCTATCATTTGAAAACAGCCTACTTTATTGAAGGTGATGATAAATTTGATATTTTCGACAAAGTGCGCCACGCCGAGTGGGACACCTTGCTGTTTTTCTTCGGTGTGGTGTTTGCAGTCGGCGGTTTGGGTTATATCGGTTATCTTGAGTTGCTGTCTGGTGCCATGTATGACGGCTTAGGAGCGACCACTGCCAACATTTTAGTGGGTTTAATTTCAGCGATTGTTGATAATATTCCCGTTATGTTTGCAGTATTGAACATGAATCTGGATATGGATTTGTATCAGTGGTTATTGGTAACTTTAACCGCCGGTGTCGGTGGATCTTTGTTATCAGTAGGCTCGGCAGCGGGTGTAGCTTTAATGGGACAATCCAACCATAAATACACTTTTTTCAGTCATTTAAAATGGACGCCTGCAATTGCTGGCGGTTACGTAGCAAGTATTGTTGTTCATTATTTAATTAATGGTTGAATTTCGGAAGCACCGCACAAAAGTGTGGTGCTTTTGTTCCCTTAACAAGGTCGATGGCTACAAATTGGCAACAGACCTTATCCAATTTATGTTTAGCCCCAAATGCCAAGCATGATATTTTCTGATTTTCCTCAGCACTGCTTCCCTTCCTTACTTTTTTGATTCTTTCTGCTTTGTTAATAAATAATAAGAATATTTGTGCGCCAATCTATTAATGTTTAAGTGTTTAATATTTTTTATGTTGCCATTGAAGTTATAATTTTATGGGTGTCCTGTGACAAATAACACGAACATCATGCAGGCAATGCTCAACAAGCGCATGCTCATTTGCATATTTACAGGCTTCAGCTCAGGTTTGCCGCTTTACATTTTGATTGCTCTGTTACCTGCATGGCTACGCTCTGAAGGCGTGGACCTGAAAGCAATAGGCTTATTCGCACTGATTCAATTGCCGTTTACCTGGAAATTTCTTTGGGCGCCGCTATTTGATCGTTATATACCTCCACTTGGACGGCGTCGCGGTTGGCTTTTTATCTGGCAAATGGCATTGCTGCTATCCATTCCGACATTTGGCCAACTCCATCCTGACCTGGATATATGGACAATTGCCTATATGGCTGGTTTATTGGCGTTTTTCAGTGCCTCTCAAGATATTGTGCTGGATGCCTACCGGCGCGAATTATTGCCGGATTATGAACTGGGTGTGGGTAACGCTATCCATGTTAATGCCTATAAGATTGCCGGCCTGATACCGGGATCTTTGTCTCTTATCCTGGCCGACTATTTACCGTGGAACAGTGTGTTTTTTATTACCGCTTTGTTCATGTTGCCGGGTATCATCATGACGCTTGTCGTGAGTGAACCCGCGATAAAAAATGGCGCGCCAAAAACACTCAGAGCCGCAGTGGTTGAGCCATTTGAGGAATTCATCAACCGCAATGGCTTAAAGTCAGCGGGACTGGTGCTCGCCTTCATCTTTTTTTACAAACTGGGTGACAGCATGGCTACCGCACTAGCTACGCCGTTTTACCTTGATATGGGCTTTAGTAAAACAGAGATTGGGCTCATCGCTAAAAATGCCGGCTTATGGCCAAGTGTTATTGGTGGATTGCTAGGTGGTATTTGGATGATCAAACTTGGTATCAACCGTGCTTTGTGGATTTTTGGCATAGTGCAGATGGTCGCTATTCTGGGTTTTGCCTGGCTTGCAACCAATGGCCATAGCCTGCCCTGGCTGGCCCTGGTCATTGGCATTGAGGCCTTAGGCGTAGGCTTAGGTACTACGGCCTTTGTTGCCTTTATCGCCCACACCACGCATCCATTATACACCGCAACACAATATGCTTTATTCACTAGCCTTGCGGCAGTACCTCGCACTTTTGCCAACGCGGCCACTGGTTATTTGGTTGAGTGGCTCGGCTGGATAACTTTTTTCCTGCTGTGCTTTGTCATTGCGATTCCCGGCATGGTACTTTTACTTAAAGTTGCACCGTGGAATGATCAAGATAATTCAGTGGGTGTTCAATAATATACCTGAGGTAATCTTAACGAACTGCCTGTGGATTAGTTAGATAAGATATTCAAGCGCAATATCAGCCTACAAACAATAATCCATAAGCTAAATACGAAACTTTTTATGTTGATTGCTGATAAATATTTTTTCCATTTTGTTGCTGCATCCAGTAAAAAAGCTTCTGGGCACAAGCACACGGATATTTTATTGACAGTTAAAGCAAAGATGCACATCAATTGCAGGGCAATCGCGCTTAAATTGCTCCGATGACATGGAGTAAATAATCGTTATCC
>CAYVFT010000009.1:0-31919 GCA_964450225.1 uncultured Crenothrix sp.
CGTCAAGACGTACGGCTTGCCAGTACAAAACCGGTTTGACGGGTTCAGAAGGCGCTGTTGACTGTCGCAGTAACTTGAAAGGTGTTGGTTGCCGTAGCGGCCTGTGCAGTTTGTTCGTTAACCGCTAACAAGGCCACAGCAAGGGTAAGTCCTGCTTTCAAAAGCTTCATTAAACTCTCCTATCTAGTTATATTCATTGGTAAATAGCCATTCCATAGGCTGAGCAATAGCATTTCTTTTTTTGCCATGCTGCGATTTCCGCCTTTAATGTTTCTTGGCCCGGAATGCGTCGATCCAGACATTGGCGAGACAAGATGTAATGCGTTCAGCGCGAGGGTACTCTACATCAACCAGGTTGCGAATTTGATGTGCCCAATCCACTACTGTTCTTTGATCCGTTACCTCGACATTGCCGTTTTCCCTCTAACGGTTCAAAAAACATGAACATATTACTCACACCATTACGTTCATACTCCGTGTCATACTTTTCAACTGTGCCTGGTTTTGCCGGTATCGGCTGATGAGTCTCTTTAATGAGTTGCTTGCTACTTTCGTCCATACAAACCAGCGGATAATTTACCCGCTTGACGGAGCAGAAGTGTAGTTGCTATCGACAAGAAATTAAGTTATAGCCTTTTCCAAGGAAAATGAGTCTGGCAAACGCTTGAATCTTGTTCAAGGCCATAACTATCTACACAACTATTCCTAAAAATTGCTGGGCAGTTGCTTTCAAATTGTCCAGCTCCTCTTGTGAGCATGCATCCATGATTTCAAGCATGGAGTGGAGCACCCACAAGCCTGCCAGTAGTGCTGGCAAAGGATTGACCTTCATGGTCAATCTTGGTGCTATCTTTGACCCAAACCAGCCAATAGCTGCGACGCTTCCCAACGTCGGATAAGCCTGACCGATTCACCTTCTCGATCTATTAGATGCACCAATGGCTTGGAAAATCCTTGCCCGCCCAAATACTGGATGCAGTCGCTCACCTCATCCAGTTGATCATTGACTGGCAAGGTGGATTTGACTTCATTGTAGGTGACGTAACTCCCTGCGGCGCTGACGAGACGTTGCGCAACCGGTGCGAGCGATTGCCCTTTTGGTCACTCACGATCAGGTTGGTTTGCAGGTCATAACCCACATCCATCGCATGTGTGTAGGTGCTGGTAATTCAGGTGCGACCATTCATGTACACATAAGGCGTATTGGCAGCAATGGCTCGCGATGCCCACATGCACCGCGGCGGTCAGCGGCTCCTGAAGCACCTACAAACTGACGGTTTCGTTCCCATAGAAGCGCCACGAAACTTGGGTGCTGGCAAAGCTGCTGATCTTGTCTGGCAATGTTTTCAGCTCAGCACTCAGGCGTTCGCTGGAATTCATGTGTTCAAGCACCAGTTGCTGGTGGCACTTGATTAGGCGCGGGTCTACACCCCCCAGTGTTTGTTAAAATCATACCGTACTATGCTACTGACTTAATTAGTGCCTGAATGGTTGGTATACATAGCTAAACCTATCCCTGGAACGCTTAAACGATAGATTTTCTGGCTTGATAGTTTTTACTAAACCCTTAACTCACTCTGTCCAAGCAGAGAGCTACTGAAAATCATGGATAAATGACTTTAGGTTTAAAATATGCGGCGGGATATTTTGGATCAAACTCATCTTGAGCTTGGTCGGCTATTTTTTCATCAATATAAACAACTATAGGCGTAAAGTTTGAGGCCGGGTATTTAGGATCCGATTCATTTTGAGCCTGTTCTGTACCTGCTACATCTTTATCAATGTAAATAACATTAGGCTCGAAATCTGCGGCGGGGTATTTGCTGTCAGCAGCAGCCGATAAGATAAGTGGATTTACCGCAATGACAGCCATTGCCAACCCTAAAATAATCGTTTTTTTCATATTTAAGTTGCCTCACAATAGTTGTAAATTCAGTCTGGTTAACCTGCTGACAAGGCTGGTCATATTTGAAGTATCGAGTATTCTGAGAGATTTCGCAACTGCTTTTAGTGAAAACCTCGGGTGGATTCCTCTCATAGACTATCCGCAATGAACACAGTCAGTATCATCGATTCCTCGTCCGGATATTCCTGAATAGTCTTAGCAGAAATCATGCTAAATTAAAGCCGTTAATAGATAATCTTTCGCTCTTTTAATACAGCGTAAATATCATCAATAGTCAGTTTGTCAGCATCAAAACTTATATCGGCCAAATCAGCACTGTAATTGACGCACAAACAAATCAAGCCGGCGTTTTTTATGGCCAGTATCAGTGAAGTATTTTGGGTTTCCAGGACGGTCGTCGCATGGCCGTTATCAAACAGTTTTCTTTCCAGTCTATAGGCGGTTTCTTTACTGATTAAACCTGTTAAGGCAATTGCGGCGGCATTCTGGCTGTACCGCGCTGCGCGTTCTTCTGCGCTGACTGGCTGCTGGTTTTCATCACCGGTAATGCCGGTAATCATACCCGCGCCTACTGTACCGTTAGTCAGACGGTCAATAATAATGAACGCACCCGTGCCTCTGTTGATTTTGTAGGGATCGAATACGACAGGCGCGTTGACGGTAACGGTGCAGGAGCCTATTTCATTCAATTGCAATTCACTGGCATCATGGTGTTCTAGCGTATTGACATCAATTCTGTGATGAATCATTGCAATGGAACCGGATACACTGCGTGTTGCCAGTTTAAGCGTGTATTGACGACCGGGTGTCAGGGCTTTTTCAGTCATCCAGACGATAGCGGCTTTAAATTTGTCGGCGACAGTTGGCGGTAGTTTTTCTGTGCCGATAATCATGTCGCCGCGGCTTATATCGATCTCATCTTCCAGAGTCAGGGTGACGGCCATCGGTGGAAAGGCTTTGTCAAGTTCACCATCATAGGTCACGATAGATTTTATTGTGCTGCTTTTTCCTGAAGGCAGGGCAGTGATCTGATCGCCTTTGTGAAAAATCCCAGAAGCCACTGTGCCGCAAAAGCCGCGAAAATCCAGGTTGGGCCGGTTGACATACTGGACAGGAAAACGGGCATCGTTAAAGTTGTGGTCATTGGCGATTTCGACGCTATTGAGCGCCTCCATTAACGGTTCGCCAGTAAACCAGAGCATATTCTCGCTGCGATTCACGACATTATCACCGTCCAACGCGGATAAGGGGATAAAACGGATGTCGTGTAAATCAAGGGTATCGGTAAAGCGCAGATAATCCTGTTTGATTTTGTTAAAGGTAGCCTCGCTGTAGTCAATCAGATCCATTTTGTTGACCGCAACGATGATGTGCTGAATGCCCAGCAGAGAAGCAATAAAACTGTGTCGTTTGGTCTGAGTCTGCACGCCGTAACGGGCATCAATCAAAATGATGGCCAAGTCACAGGTTGAAGCCCCCGTCGCCATGTTGCGGGTATACTGCTCATGCCCCGGGGTGTCGGCAATAATGAACTTGCGTGTCGAAGTTGAAAAATAACGATAGGCCACATCAATCGTGATGCCCTGCTCGCGTTCGGCCTGTAAACCGTCAACCAGTAAGGCAAGATCAATCTTGCCGGCGCCGGTCGTTCCTGATTTGACGCTGTCCGCCTGCACCGCCGCCAGTTGATCTTCGTAGATCATTTTGGAATCGTGCAGCAAACGGCCGATCAGTGTGCTTTTGCCGTCGTCAACATTGCCGCAGGTTAAAAAACGTAACAATTCCTTGCGTTCATGTTGCGCCAAATAAGCGTTTATATCGGTACTGATTAAATCGGACTGGTGGGACATATTTTTTCTCTGAATTCCTGTTATGTGTTCTAATGATCGGGCCTTGTTAGAAGTCGGTTCTGTTGACTTATCGGCATCGGCCCCTTCTCCCTCAGGGAGAAGGCTGGGATGAGGGTATAAAATTGGGCTTTTTTCTTATTTTCATTTCCCCTCACCCAACCCTCTCCCTTTGAAGAGGGCTTTGAACAGCTCGCGTTAACTAATTGGTGTTAGCCTGTTGTTAGAAGTAGCCCTCGCGCTTTTTCTGCTCCATCGATCCCGCCTGGTCATGATCGATGAGTCGTCCCTGGCGTTCAGAGGTTGTCGTTAACAGCATTTCCTGAATAATTTCAGGCAACGTGGTGGCGTTTGATTCAACGGCGCCGGTTAACGGGTAACAGCCTAACGTACGAAAGCGCACCTTTTTCATTTCAACCTTGTCATCGGGGCCAATCGGCATACGCTCATCATCGACCATGATTAACATGCCATCCTTGTTAACGACGGGCCGCTCCTTGGCAAAATACAGTGGCACAATCGGGATATTTTCCAGATGTATATATTGCCAGATATCCAGCTCGGTCCAGTTGGACAGCGGAAACACCCTGATGCTTTCGCCTTTATCTATTTTACCGTTGTAGATATTCCATAACTCGGGACGCTGGTTTTTGGGATCCCAGCGATGATTTTTATCGCGGAATGAATAAACCCGTTCCTTGGCGCGCGATTTTTCTTCGTCACGTCTTGCACCGCCAAAAGCTGCATCAAACTGATATTTATCCAGCGCTTGCTTGAGCGCGTCTGTTTTCATCACATCGGTGTGTTTTTTACTGCCGTGGGTAAAGGGCCCGATGCCCTCATCAACACCATCCTGATTGATATAAACGATTAAATCCAGCCCCAGCTTTTTGATCATCTGGTCACGGAATTCAATCATTTCCTTGAACTTCCAGGTCGTATCAACGTGCATCAACGGAAACGGCGGTTTACCCGGATAAAATGCCTTCATCGTCAGATGTAACATGACGGCGGAATCCTTGCCGATCGAGTACAACATGACAGGACGCTCAAATTCAGCCGCAACTTCACGAATAATATGGATGCTTTCAGCTTCAAGCTCTTTAAGGTGGGTTAGTTTATGATCAGTCATTAAAAGTCCGTCGGATTGGATGCCACTGTATGATTATTGAGCGTCCTCAATAAATAACATTCCATTTTAATTCGAACGGGCTTTTAATGCCAGTCATCCCTTAATAATTTATCAGCGACTGATTCTAATATTCAGACAGATTGCGTTCTACAAGCCCTAAGATCTGAAGAAAGTTGTTGAAGGCTTTCTAACCCCCCTTAGGTTTAGTGTGGGCAGAAAAAAGCCTTGCACACTTTTTACAGCCTTATGTCCATTATTTGCTCTCACCAATTTTTTTCCAGCGCAAGCGATTGGCATTAGTTACTACAGTCACCGAAGACATTGCCATCGCAGCACCTGCAATCATGGGGTTTAATAAAACGCCGAACACCGGGTACAACAAGCCTGCCGCAACCGGGATACTGATGGTGTTGTAGAAAAATGCCCCGATCAGGTTTTGTTTAATGTTGATAACCGTCGCTTTTGATAATTCAATGACTTCGGGAACTTTTAACAACGAGCCTTGCAAAATGACAACATCTGCACTCTCAATCGCAACATCGGTTCCCGTCCCGATAGCCAGACCAACATCAGCCCGAGCCAATGCCGGTGCATCATTAATACCATCGCCAACCATACCGACAATCTCACCTTGTTGTTGCAGCTCTTTAACTACAGCGGCTTTATCCTGCGGTAACACCTGGGCTCTGACTTCAGCAATACCCGCCTGTTTAGCTATGGCATGAGCCGTTATTTGATTATCCCCGGTTACCATTATGATTCGTAGACCCTGGTTTTTCAGGTCTTGTACCGCTTGCGCAGAGTCCTTTTTAATGGGATCAGAGACAGCAATAATGCCGGCTATTTTATCGTCTACAGCAAGTAACATCGGGGTTTGGCCCAGAGCCGAAAGCTTTTCCAGCTTATTGTGGTAACGTGAAATTTTGATGCCTTTGGCGTCCATCAACGCTTTATTACCAAAAATCACGTTTTGTTTGTTAATCTGAGCCATAACTCCAAAACCTGCAATGGCTTCAAAATGGTTAGCTTTTTCCAGTTTGATCAGCTTTTTTTCTGCTGCCGTTAAGATAGCTGCTGCTAATGGATGTTCCGATCCTGACTCTATGCTTGCGGCTAATTGCAGCACTGTTTCCTCGGGATAATCGTCAAAAGGCTCAATAGCCGAAACAATCGGTTTACCTTCTGTTACCGTACCGGTTTTATCCAGGATTAAACAGGTAAGTTTGCCCGCCGTTTGTAAAGCGTCACCCTTACGTATCAGAATACCTGACTGCGCGGCTCTTCCAACTGCCACCATTACAGAAATTGGCGTTGCCAGGCCTAAAGCACAAGGACAGGCAATAACCAGAACAGTCATTGAGGTTACAAAAGCATAACCCAATGACGGATTGGGTCCAAAAGCGTACCACACAAGGAAAGTTAACACAGAAATAGCAACCACAGCAGGCACAAAAACACTGGAAATTTTATCGGCTAACCTGGCAATTTCTGGCTTGCTGCTTTGTGCTTGCCGGACACTTTTAATAATTTGCGCTAATGCGGTATCACGCCCTATGCGAGTTGCCTTAAATAGAAAGCTGCCAGTCTGGTTCATCGTACCCGCTACAACTTCTGAACCGACACTTTTCTCAACAGGCATAGGTTCACCCGTCAGCATCGATTCATCCAGTGTAGAATGCCCTTCCAGTACAACACCATCAACCGCAATTTTTTCACCTGGCCTGACTCGCAACGTCTCACCTAAGCCCACTTCCTCAATAGGAATATCCTGTTCTTCGCCATTTCTAACCACTCGAGCAGTACGCGGCTGCAATCCAATCAGTTGCCGAATAGCACTGGATGTTTTACCTCTGGCCATTGTTTCCAGCCCCGTTCCCAGATTAATAAAGGCCAGAATCACTACAGCAGCTTCAAAATAAGCGTGTTTTGCCAATGTAGGCAGTGTATTGGAATAGTCAATAACGATGCAGGAATAAAGCCATGCCGAACCAGTACCTAAAGCAATCAACGTATCCATATTGGCCTGACCCAGACTCAGCGACTTGATTGCGCCACTGTAAAAATGCCAGCCTGAGTACACAAGTATACTTAAAGTGATTAGCGCAATTTCCGGCCAGAGCCATTGTCCAGTCGCTGAACCGATATCCGGCAGCCAGTTAAAATGCTCCGCCAACATTAGAAATGCACCAAAAACTCCCGCGACAGATGCTTTTTTCATCAACTTGTGATATCGCTGCAACTCTTGCGCTTCCTGCTCTGCGGGATCTTCCAGACCCTCCATCACGGCTGCATCATAACCGGCAGCCTTAACAGCTTGCTTCAAAGCTTCAGGATCAGCCTGACCTTTAACCATTGCAGAGTGATCGGCAAAATTGACGCTGACTGAAATAACACCATCAACGGCAGTCAGTGCACCTTCTACAGCACTCACGCAACCAGCACAACGCATCCCTAGAATGGATAGTCGTATCTCATCAGAAGCCTCTTCTGTACTCATAAAATTTTCCTACGACGTTATTCGATAATTTAATGGCTACTTTACTGTAAAACCCGCGTCAATAATGGTGTCTTTTATAGTATCCAGACTGGTTTTTTCAGTATCATATTCAACACTAACAACATTATCTTTACTTGATGCTTTGACTGAAATTACTCCACTAATTGCTCCCAGTTTTTCCATGATATTTGTTTCACAACCCCCACATTTCATATCCATAACTGTTAAAACTATTGATTCAATCATTTCTTTCTCCTTATGAATTTAATAAATTCGATCTTTATATCATATTCGACTAATAGTCGGTAATTCTGATAAATTTTTTAACAAACCCGGATTCCAATGCTGAATCGCCCAACTAAGAAGCTCAGTTGATGATGCTTGTTGAAGTTCACTTGGCGGATTTTGTTTTAATAAGGTCAGCAATTCAAAAATGACCGCATTAGGTTCCTTCAAATCGACCGCTGTTGCGCAAGTTTGTTTACTGAGTTTATAGCCCTGCTCATCAATAATAACCGGTACGTGCATATAGTCAGGCGTAACAAGTCCCAGTATTTGCTGCAAGTAGATTTGCCGGGGTGTCGAATTGAGTAAGTCATAACCGCGCACAACATGATTGATGCGTTGCCTGTTATCATCTATCACAACCGCAAACTGATAAGCGATAACCTGGTCTTTTCTTTTTAAGATAAAATCTCCGTGCTGCTTGGCCAGATTCTGAGAAATTAAACCCTGTAACTCATCTGTAAAGGAAATAATACGGTTATCAGTTTTGATGCGTAATGAATAGGAACTATCGGGCGAAATATACTTATCACGGCACACGCCGGAATAAATACCAGTCAATGTTTTTCGACTGCATGTACAGGGATAAATCAGCTGTTCTTTTAACAACCTTTCGAGGATCTCGTGATAGGCTTCTAGCGATTGGCTCTGATAAAAAACACTGTCATCCCAATGCAGGCCAAACACATCCAGAGTTTTTAAAATGTTATCAGCAGAGCCTTTTATATTGCGGGGTGTATCGAGGTCATCTATGCGTAAAAGCCATAAACCTTGCTGTGAACGAGCTTGTAAAAAACTGGCTAATGCTGTGTAGAGCGAACCATAATGTAAGCTGCCGGTAGGCGAAGGTGCAAACCGGCCGATATAAGGTTGTTTGTCTGGCACGACGAGCTTATTTAGCCCATTTGTTTTTCCCGAATCTCATCGAGTGTTTTACAGTCGATGCACAAAGTAGCTGTCGGCCTAGCTTCCAGTCGGCGTATACCAATTTCAATGCCGCATGACTCACAAAACCCGTAATCTCCGGATTCAATTTCCTTAAGGGAATCGTCAATTTTCTTGATTAGTCTACGCTCCCGGTCACGCGTCCTTAATTCCAGACTGAATTCTGATTCCTGAGTCGCCCGGTCGTTAGGATCAGGAAAATTGGCAGCATCATCCTGCATGTGGTGCACAGTACGGTCTACTTCGTGCATTAATTCGGCTTTCCAATTCTTAAGAATGGATTCAAAATGTTTTAATTGAGATTCATTCATATATTCTTCGCCTTCTTTTTCTTCATAAGGCGTAAAACTGAAAGGTGATGCAATCGGTTTAGCACTATCGGTCATCCATTAACTCCTAAAGACAGGGTAAATAAAAACTGCGCATTTTTAGCAGAATAGTCACCAGTTAGCAAGGATTATTGGTATAATTCAAGGTTTATTTTGAGCACCACTATTATGCGCGGACGACTGGCAAGACGAATTTTGGAAATTTCTTCATTTTATGTAATGGAACTTCTGCGTCGATCCAAACAATTGGAATCTCAAGGCAAAAATGTAATTCACATGGAAATCGGCGAACCTGACTTTCCGACACCTCCTGCTATAATCGATGCGGCAATTAAACATCTTCTAACCGGTGAGGTAAAATATACGCCTGCAGCCGGATTACCTGAACTGCGAAAGAAAATAGCTCAATTTTATCAGCAGCGCTATGGAGTAACTGTAAACGAACAACGCGTTTTTGTAACACCAGGAGCTTCTGGTGCGTTTTTATTGGCTCTTGGGGTAAGTTTAAATCCGAAAGAAGAACTGTTAATGGCTGATCCTTGTTATCCCTGTAACAGCAACTTTGCCAAATTGTTTGGTGGTAAAACCAAAACTATCGCTGTTGATGCAACCAGCTGTTACCAACTAACTGCAAGACATATCAAAGAACATTGGACTTCAACCACTAAAGGCGCATTGGTTGCTTCCCCATCCAATCCAACAGGAACACTTATTACACCAGAAGAATTGAAGCAATCTATTCACACAGTGAATGACCTGGGCGGTTGCTTTTATTCGGATGAAATCTATCACGGCCTGGTTTACGGTGCCAATGCCGCGACGGCTATCGCTATTAGCGACAACGTATTTGTGATCAATAGTTTTTCAAAATATTTTGGCATGACCGGCTGGCGCATTGGTTGGTTAATTGTGCCTGATGAGTTTGTTGATGCCACCGAGAAATTAGCTCAAAATATTTATATCGCTACTTCCACTCAATCGCAATATGCCGCATTAGCGGCTTTTGATGAAAATACACTGGCAGTACTTGAAAACAGGCGTGCCGAATTTGCCGCCCGGCGGGATTTTCTTTACGACAACTTATTACGCTTGGGCTTTGAAATACCCATTAAACCGGAAGGTGCTTTTTATATTTATGCTAATTGCAAAAAGTTTACCGATGATAGCTATCAATTCGCACTGGATCTTTTGGAAACTGAAGCAGTTGCCATAACGCCGGGAATTGATTTTGGCAGCCATGAAGCGCATCACATGCTTCGTTTTGCCTATACAACTTCCATCGCCAAGATGACCATCGCCATACAACGCCTGGATCATTTTATTAACAAAGGATAACCATGACTGTAAAACAACTATCCGCATCAGAATTAAATGACAAAATTCAACAAGGTGAAACACTATTTTTATTGGATGTAAGAGAACCCCATGAATTTCAATATGCCCATATCGCTAATAGCGTATTGATTCCGCTTAATCAAATTCCGAAACGACTGGATGAACTGGATCCGCAACAAGAGATTGTAGTGATTTGTCATCATGGCATGCGTAGTCAACAAGCGGCTAACTATCTTGTGCGGTCAGGCTATAAAAATATTGCCAATTTAACAGGCGGGATTGACTCCTGGTCCTGTACCTGTGACAGTTCAGTACGACGTTATTAGCAATGCTAAATAAACACGCCCAATATTGTCACTCATTGGCTTAAGTATTCGTTACTTTTGAGCAAGTCTCCCGGCGTTGATAAGATGGATCTATGATACATTTAAGTGGTCAGGGCCAAAAATGAACGTTCTGAAAAAAAGATACTCCTTCCATAGAAATAGCATTATGCTATCAAGTTCTTTAAATAAATCGTGAGGATTCGCTATGCCCTACACCCAAGACCTTGTAGACGAAATAAACATTTTGGTTCGCTACAACCTGAGCACTACACAAGAAGGAATCAAGGTACATAAAAGCGCTGCACCAGAAATCATTGCCGCGACTAAACGCTTGTATAAAAAAGGCCTGGTTACACAAGAAGATGGAGGCTATTTGACTAGTCTGGGACATGAAGCCGCGGAACAAGCTCAAACAGTTCTGAACTTGCTCAATCCCGCCTAAATTCGATACTTGGGCGGAGCCTAACCCACTAAAAGAATATAAAATGGAACGCTTCGACCCAAAAAATAAAACAAATTAAAGATACCCTGCGTATAATTACTAAAACTCGTAACTCTCAGTGTCCCGAAGGCAAAAATTGATTTGCTGAACCCAAAAGTTTCTTTCCTTAGGAAGCAAAGCCTAGAAAAAGTAAATGACTTTACTATTTTGTCTCAGTAATTATTTCAAC
This sequence comes from uncultured Crenothrix sp., assembly GCA_964450225.1. Taxonomy (GTDB): domain Bacteria; phylum Pseudomonadota; class Gammaproteobacteria; order Methylococcales; family Methylomonadaceae; genus Methylobacter_C. The sequence goes on from CAYVFT010000009.1 coordinate 11,274, forward strand.
ATTTCCACGGCATTGTAAAACTGTAAACTAAAAAAGGCATGGTGATTAAATCACCACGCCTTTTTACGCTATCAATAACCTCTGTCAAGCTTCAAGTACAACTGCTGCTCTGAGTTTTTTCATGGCATTTTGTTCTAATTGCCTGATTCTCTCAGCAGACACGCTATAGCGATCAGCAAGCTCATGTAAAGTGGCTTTTTTATCCGCCAACCAGCGACTTGAAAGAATATCCAAACTTCGCTCATCCAATTCAGCAAGTGCTTCTGATAATAAATCCTGTCCATGCCCTTCCCAATCGGCATTTTCAAGCAGTACGGAAGGATCAGCACCATGTTGCTGAAGGTAGTTTGCGGGATAGGTATAGTTTTCTTCAGCAGACTCATCAACGGGCACATCAAATGACATATCCTGACCACCCAAGCGTTTTTCCATTTCGTAAACGTCGCTTAAATCAACATTCAGATCTTCTGCAATAGCCACTGCTTCGTCATTTGATAACCAGCCTATATCATGCTTGGATTTACGCAAATTAAAAAACAGTTTACGTTGGGCCTTGGTAGTAGCAATTTTTACAATGCCCCAGTTTTTAATCACATACTCGTGAATTTCGGCTTTAATCCAATGGACCGCGAAAGATACTAAGCGCACACCTATGTCAGGATCAAAGCGCTTAACAGCTTTCATTAATCCGATATTGCCTTCCTGAATGATATCAGGCATTGACAAGCCATAACCGCTATAGCCTCTAGCGACATGGACGACAAAACGCAAATTAGTCATAACCAATTCTCGCGCGGCTTCTAAATCACCGTGATCTCTAAATCTTAACGTCAGCTCACGTTCCTGCTCAGATGTCAATCTGGGCATTTGCCGAACCAGATTTAAATAGGCATCAAATGTTCCAACCGATAAATTAACGGGTAAAGCCAATGCGTTGCTCATGTTATCTCCTGAGTAAAAACTTCTGATAAATTTTAGCACTCTATAATTAAGAGTGCTAATAATTTTTCAGATCGCTTCTTACTCGGGTTTAGTATGATGAAGCTGACAAATGAGTACAACCCATGAACCTAGCACCCCTAGCGCTGACGAAATACCTATCAGTGCCAGCGTTTCAGTGAAACTTAAAAACAACATATGGAAGCCGCCCTCATAAAGTACTGATAGATTTTCAACCGGTTGTCTTAGTATCAGCATAAGTGCAGTAACAATAAACCATGCTGACACACCTGATATAAAGCCAATCCAAAAGCCTGTGTACAAAAAAGGTCTTCGAATAAACGAATTTGTTGCGCCAACCAATTTGGCAATCACTACTTCATCACGGCGATTATGGAGCTCCAGCCGAATCGTATTACCGATAATAAACAACACTGCCGCACCTAACATTATATTCAGTAAGGTAGCAAAAAGTCGTGCCACGGCAATAATGGACTGGAGTCGCTCGACCCATTGCAGATCCATTTGCGCAATATCAACTTCAGGTGATTGTTGAAAGCTTTTCAGTAAATCCTCCAGTCCTTGTTTGTCTTCCAGAGCATTTTTTGGTATTACCTGCAGAACAATAGGCAACGGATTTTTTTCCAACTCATTAATCGCTGCACCAAAACCACTATAGGTCTGAAATTCAGTCAATGCCTGTTCCCGGGTAATTAATTTAACGCTCTGAATACTGGCATTTTGCTTAATGCTGCTGGCTAGTTTATTGGCGTGTGCATCAGAAACATCGTCCCTGAGAAATAAGGAGATTTGATTGCTGGTTTCCAGATTGGAAGTTAATTGCTGAAAATTCTCCACCAAAATATAAAAACCGCAGGCAAGTGAAATAGCAATGGCCAAGACACCTATGGTCATTATCGAAGCAAAGGGTGATGCAACCAGTCGGCCCAAACTGGAAAACAATGCGTGAGCATGCAGGTCCCGATAAGCATTTAATTTATCGGCAAAATTACCTCCCGCAGTCTTGGTTTGCCGGGTTTCTTGTCTGACTTGTCTGGCCGGTGGATCTTTCCTTATACGATTTTTATTGCCCCTTTTCATAACTTAGCTCGAAACCAGTTGACCATGATCCAACTTTAAAACGCGATGGTTCAGTTGTGTAATCAAAGAAATATCATGTGAGGCAATTAATACAGTGACACCGACCTGTTGAAACTGTCCAAATAAAAACATGATTTCTTCAGACAATTCCGGGTCAAGATTACCCGTAGGCTCATCCGCGATAATGATTGGCGGCTTATTAACTACAGCCCTGGCAATTCCTACCCGCTGCTGTTCACCACCAGACAAAGCTAGTGGGTATTTTTTTTCTTTACCCGACAAACTTACTTTATCCAATGCCGCCCTTACCCTACGGGTGATTTCATAATGGCCATAACCTGCTATCACCAACGGCAATGCCACATTATCAAAAACAGTTCTATCTTGAAGCAGTTTATAATCCTGATAGATAAAACCCATTTTTCTTCTTATAAAAGGTAGTTGGTTTTCTTTGACATGACTTAGATCCTGCCCATCCAATAAAATCTGGCCTCGGTTGCACCGCTCCATTGCTGCTATCAATCTTAATAACGTACTTTTGCCTGCCCCTGAATGACCGGTAAGAAATGCCATTTCGCCACGCCGCAAATGAAAACTGACATTACGTAATACATCGCCTGTCTCAGAATAGCGCTTGTTTACATTAACGAACTTTATCATGATATTTTTTAGTCTTTTACGAACAATGCGTCGACAAACAAATCTGCATCAAAATCCTGCAGATCATCAATACCTTCGCCAATGCCTATAAAACGAATTGGAATACCGGTGTGTTTGGCCAACGCAAAAATAACGCCACCCTTTGCCGTGCCGTCAAGCTTGGTCAACACCAGCCCTGTTAAAGCGACTGTTTCATTAAAAAGTTTTGCCTGAGATAACGCATTTTGTCCTGTTCCGGCATCTAACACCAACAGCACTTCATGGGGTGCTGTTGGATCCAGCTTACCCATAATCCTTTTTACCTTTTTCAACTCATCCATTAGATTTGATTTCGTGTGCAATCGTCCTGCCGTATCAGCAATCAAAATATCTATGCCTTTAGCCTGCGCAGATTGCAGTCCATCATATATAACCGATGCCGAATCTGCTCCTGTATGTTGAGCCACCACATGAATGTTATTACGTGTCCCCCAAACTTGCAATTGCTCAACAGCCGCTGCTCTAAAGGTATCCCCAGCAGCTAACATGACGCTATGGCCCTGAGCCTGAAGCCGTTTAGCTAATTTACCGATGGTTGTAGTTTTACCTGCACCATTAACACCAACAACCAGAATTACAAACGGCGTATCTTGTTCAGGTATTTTCAGAGGTATGTCGCAGGGTTTAAGTATACTCAATAATTCTTGCTTTAAGGCAACTGACAATGCTAATCCATCTTCAAGCTGATGTCTCTCAAGACTTTGTGTCAAGTGCCTAATTACTTCTGTTGTAGCATCAATACCGACATCAGCCATTATTAAACTGGCCTCTATTTCCTCCAGTAAATCATCATTTATTTCTTTCTGGCCTATTGGCAGACTGGCCAGTATTCCACTGAGCCCTGAACGTGTTCGTTTTAACTGAGATTTAAGACGTAAGTATAAAGATTCAGGCGCCGGTTCTACATAAATCTCCTCAATAATCGCTTCAACTGGCTTCGCTTCAACGAGTACTTGCTTGAGCTCTACTTTTTCAGGCACAGGAAGCGGAGTTTCCAGCCAGCTGTGCTTGCTATAAAAACTGATCGCAATTAAAGGAAGCATTAATAAAGCCGCAAGAGCATGATGAGCTACGGCTGCCCACAGAGGCATACTCAACTTAACACCGACAATAGCCAGTCCAATCTGTACAAACAACAGAATACCCAGCCATAAACCTGCAGTTCTTACCGGTTTTTGCGAATTTGTTGCCGTTGTTATGAACATCAGCAGACTCAGCAATATAAAGGATAACAATGCACCGACTCTATGCAACCAGTTGGCCGCAACTTGTGCATCGTATGAAATAACACCGGTATAGCCTGTAAATAATCCGTTTATTAAATTCAGAGCATTTTGATAATCCGCTTTAGGCCACCATTGTCCATTGCATTGAGGAAAATCACTGCAAGCCAAAGCTGCATGATTAGCACTGACCCAAGCGCCCAGAATAATCTGCACCAACAATACAAAAATGGCAAAACGGGTAAAATTTACAAGACCGGTTCGCACTTGTCCTGTTTCGTTAATGCTGACCCGAGCGTTAATAACCGGATTAACAAGCAAATACAACCAATAGAGCAGCCAGAAGGTTATCATGCCCAGTAATACATGAGTTGTTATAATGATAGGCATATCGGCTATTGCTTTAACCCAAACCCCCAAGACTGCTTGTACTCCAACTAAAACCAACAGGATTAACGATGCCATCATTGCTGAAAATCGGCATCGTTGTTTCCATGACAACAAGCCCAGTAACAAAACCAATAAACCTAATGTAGCAGCTAGATAAACATGACTGTTGCCTAACAATATATCTATAAAGCTTTGATTTGATAATGCCAGTTCAGCACCCGACAAGCGAATGTATGAACCCAAGACTGTAGTTATTAACGTTAAAACAACGCCAAATAGAGTTATTATTCTGAACATTTTATTTCCACTAACCAATTTGCGAAATTCTGAGTAGATGCATGAGATCATCTTTTACTTTATAAGTGTTGAAACCCGGCTCATATTGCATCATTAAATTTCCCAGAGGATCTATTAAAAACAGCATACCATCAGGCACCTTACCACCCCTGATATCAGCAATTTTTTTGGCCAGCCCTGAACTGGGTTTAACCCTTATCAGCTCTGAACTCAGAGCGAATTGACGATTTTCGTTACCGATTAATTTTTCTACTAGCGCGCCATCCATTTTATTTTCTTCACGAAGCAAGCTCAAAAATAGCGCATTGTCCTCCTTGTTTTCTGTCCGGTGCAGCTTCCATAAAAGCGTGTCTTTCAACCACCATTGACTCGCCGCTTCAATTGCAGGTTCTTTAAAAATAATGACTACACGACGTGTGCGTGGTAATTCCTTATTTAACATGAGTCTTAATTGCTTGGTTTTAAGCAGCGCATCAAGACAAATCGCATTGCAACCAGTGTTTGGAATCACATTGACAATCAACCAGTGTCCGGCAAGTTCACCCATATTTTCAACTGAAAATTGATCAAAACCAGTAAAATCACTCCGCTCAGTTGATATCGGTGGAATTATCAATTGCCCTCTATTTGTTGTACCTTTTACCAGTTCCGGGTATTCCTTAAAGCCCAAGGCAATTAAAAAAGGAATAATGGTCATACCAAAAATAACCATAATTAGTAGCCGATTTTTCTTCTGTTGATTATTCATTATTTTTTTTAAAACTGTACCAAATAAATAGTATCGTTAGTGTTATTGCCAGTGCAAACCATTGAATCGCATATGCTATGTGTTGTCCGGGCAACATAATAGTTGTTGTTTGCCATTCTCGCTTAAAGCCTTCGGGCCAGTCTTTATCCAGTTCTATCTGAAACGGAAATAATGGATAAGCCAGCTTCTTTGCCAAAACCTCACTGTCAACTACCTGTATAACTGACGGCCATCCATCTGTTGGTATTTCGGCTCCTGCCAACTTTATACCGACACTAGGAAAAAAATTAATCCGGCCCTTTACAACTGTCTGTTCTTTTTTGATCTGAACATCGGGTAAGACCGACCTATCCTGATTTAACGGAACCCAGCCTCTATTGATTAAAACAGCCTTGCTTTCCCCTTGCAGAACAAATGGGGTCAATACAAAATAACCCGCTTTGCCAGCACTGATTTGATTATCTATCAAAAATTGATGCGCTTGATCATAATGTCCCGTCACCTCTGCTTTTTTATACCTGAGCGTATCCACTTCAGTTTCAATGGCAGTAGATAAAGATATGATTTCAGAAGATGCTGAACCTTGTTCTTGCCGTTCAAGAAATTCCCTTTTTTCCTCAGATCGTCCCAATTGCCAGAATCCCAGTGCAATCAACAGAGGTAACATACATATATAAGCCAGTGTGGGTCCTTTTTGAAACTTCATTGGGCTATGCCCGTGTTAATAATCATGCTTTTTTTCTTTAATCTATTGGCACAGACGCATTAATAAACGAGAATAGAAAAGTCTTATCATCAAGTATAACTCTACCATGATTATCAAAAGCGTCGTCATTATTGCCTTTATCCTGATAATTATCAGTCTTGGCTCTGCTCTATTTCACCTGGTTAATCGTAAAAATCAGGAACAATCCGAAAAAACTGTTAAGGCATTGACTTTTCGTATTACTCTTTCAATTCTTTTATTTATTTTTGTTTTTATTGTCGTTGCAACGGGAGTTTTTAAACCTCATGGACTGGGTGTAAAAATGCAAATGCAGCAATCTTCACAAACTGGCCGCATTAAATAAAAGACGATCATCCCGGCAAAAAAAAAGCGCTGCCTGTTGTTAGGCAGCGCTTTTTCGGGTGTTAATATGATTACAGTAAATAAACAAAGATGAACAAACCTAACCATACTACGTCAACAAAATGCCAATACCATGCCGCAGCTTCAAAAGCGAAGTGATTTTCCGGTTTGAAGTGGCCCTTGGCACTACGGAATAAAACAACACTCAGAATAATAGCCCCAACGCAAACATGGAAACCATGGAAACCCGTTAACATAAAAAAAGTAGAGCCATAGATACCTGAGCCTAAAGTCAGGCCCATTTCGGTATAAGCTTCATGATACTCGTATGCCTGAAAAGCTACGAACAAAAAGCCTAATGCAACAGTCGCAATTAAGCCTTTGATCAACTGGTCTCGATTTTTTGCAAGCAAGCCATGATGCGCCCAAGTACAGGTGACGCCGCTGGTTAACAGGACCAAAGTATTCAAAAATGGCAAACCCCAAGCACCCATGGGCTCAAATTCCGCGCCGGTTATTCTAGCCCCAGAGGCATCAACGCCAAGGGCTTTGGGACCGTTAGTTGGCCAACTCGCGACAAAATCCGGCCACAGCAGCTCTTTAGTTGCAGCCCCTCCCATGCCTTCACCGCCCAGCCAGGGTACTGACAGATTACGCACATACCAGAGTGTGCCAAAGAAAACAGCAAAAAACATGATTTCAGAAAAAATGAACCACATCATACCCATGCGATAGGAAATACCCACCTGGGTACTATACATGCCCGACTCGCTCTCACCCGCTTGCAAGGTAAACCAGCCAGCCAACATTACAATAAATATAACCAGACCCAATACCATCAGGGTTGGGCCAATCGAAGAACCATTTAGATAATTTGCAAATCCAGCCAGCATCGTAACCAAACCAGCAGTACCAATAACCGGCCAAGTCGCTTTATGCGGAATGTAATAGGCATCACTTGTAGACATAAACTTCCCCTCTTATTTTACTGTTGTTTTAGTATTGTCAAAAAATGTATAGGCGAGTGTAATTGTTTTATATTGTTCGGGTAACTCAGGATTTACAACAAAACGCACCGGCATGGTTTTACCTTCTCGCGCTTTGAATGTTTGTTCTGTAAAACAAAAACACTCGGTTTTTTTAAAATATTCTGCGGCCGGCCCAGGAGATATGCTGGGTATTGCCTGCGCCACCATTACTTTATCAGTTTTGTTTTCCGCATAAAAATTCACCGTCACATACTCTCCCGGATGAATTTTCAATTTTTTGGTTTCTGGACGGAACAGCATTGGTGCGGATTCATTGACCGTAGTTATAAATTCTACGGTAATGTCCCTGTTTTTATCAATCTTGTAGCTACTTTCTTCTGCTGCTACAGGTATACCCGGTTTCTCTTTTTTAAAAACAACTTCACACATGACATCATAAAGAGGAACCAGCGCATAACCAAAGCCAAACATGCCTATAGCAACAAGTACTAATGTACGAACCAGCTTGGCATTTTTTTGCTTCGTATCTTTATTCATTGAGAAATTGCTTTAATTACCGCTAACACATAAATAGTGACAGCAATCGAAATCAAAACCAATGCTGTCAAAATATTTTTTGTTTTTAAATTCATTATTGCACCTGATACGCTACCTGAAATTCAGGTAGCGTATCTCAGATTATTAATACCATTAAACAGGCGTCATATTGATTGTAAACAATCAACGCTAGATATGCTCAGTAGGAATAACTGTCGGTGGTGTAGTAAACGTATGGTATGGAGGAGGTGATGGTAGAGTCCACTCCAAGCCATGCTTGTGAGCGTCTTCCCATACTTCATCCGTTACTTTTTCGCCTGTTCCGCCTCTTATGGTATCTATAACGATATACAAGAATAGCAATTGGCTGACCCCAAATATAAAACCACCGATACTTGAAATCATATTCCAGTCAGCAAATTGCACCGCATAATCCGGAATTCTGCGCGGCATACCTGCTAGTCCCAGGAAATGCTGCGGAAAGAACAAGATATTAACTGATACGGCCGATAACCAGAAATGCAATTGGCCAATCTTTTCGTTATACATGTGACCAGTCCATTTAGGTAACCAGTAATAACCAGCCGCCATCAATATAAAAATTGAAGCAGGCACCAGTGTGTAATGGAAATGGGCGACAATAAAGTAAGTATCGTGATACTGAAAATCAGCGGGCGCAATTGACATCATCAATCCAGTAAAGCCACCCATGGTGAACAGAACGACAAATGCGATTGAAAACAGCATGGGTGTTTCAAAAGTCATAGAGCCTTTCCACATGGTTGCGGTCCAGTTAAATACTTTTACGCCGGTAGGAATTGCAATTAACATGGTTGCGTACATGAAGTACAACTCACCTGCTAATGGCATTCCCACGGTAAACATATGGTGAGCCCAAACGATAAATGATAAAAATGCAATCGATCCCGTCGCGTATACCATGGAGCTATAGCCGAATAAAGGTTTACGTGCAAACACAGGGATAATGGTAGAAGCCACACCAAAAGTTGGCAGGATCATCACATACACTTCAGGGTGTCCAAAGAACCAGAAAATGTGTTGATAAAGTACAGGATCACCACCACCCGCTGCATCAAAGAAGCTGGTGCCAAAAAACTTGTCAGTCAGCAACATGGTTACCGCACCTGCAAAAACCGGCATAATAGCGATTAACAGGAAACCGGTGATCAGCCAGGTCCAAACAAACAACGGCATTTTCATCAAGGTCATGCCGGGGGCACGCATATTGAAAATGGTTGCAATGATGTTGATAGCACCCATAATCGATGAAATGCCCAGCAAATGCACAGAAAATACTGCAAAAGGAAACGCTTTACCGGTTTGCAAGACTAATGGCGGATACAAAGTCCAACCACTGGCAGGCGCGCCGCCTTCCATGAATAAGGTACTGGCCAGCAATAAAACACCGGCAACCAGCATCCAAAAACTCATGTTGTTCATGCGGGGCAAGGCCATGTCAGGCGCGCCTATCATCATCGGTATCATCCAGTTGGCTAAACCAACAAAAGCAGGCATAACCGCACCAAATACCATCACCAAGGCATGCATGGTGGTCATTGAGTTAAAGAATTGCGGCTCGACAAATTGTAAGCCGGGCTCAAATAATTCAGCACGAATAACCATAGCCATGGCGCCACCAACAAAAAACATTGCCAGCGCAAATACCAGATACAAAGTACCAATATCCTTATGGTTGGTGGTAATCACCCATCTTAAAAGCCCCTTGGCAGGACCGTGATCGTGATCATCGTGATGATCATCATGTTCAGCTACTACGGCAGACATAGTTTATACCTCTAAAATAGATAAAAAAGATTTGCTTGATAACATAGACAATGGCTTATTCATCATCATCCTTTGCAGCCGGCAACGCCGCTTGCAACGTCTGAATAGCTGAAGGCTGTATAGAATCATTCACTGAATTACCCAAACCATTGCGGGTATAGGTTACAACTGCAGCAAAATCAGTTGCACTTAATGCTCCGAAAGCCGGCATCATGCCTTTGCCGTGCAACATTAAATCTACCTGTGCATTAATATCACCCTTTACCACTGCACTTCCGGTTAAAGCCGGGAATGTAGGGGGCATACCCTGACCTTCTGCCTGATGGCATGAGGCACAGTTACTTGCGTAAACATCTTTTCCCTTGGAAACCAATTCATCTTTCGACAACACTACATTGGCATCCACTTTTTCTTTTGGTGCTACTTTTGCTGCGGGCTCTGCACTAGCTGCGGCTCCTGATGTTTGAGGCAACATATCATGGATTGCCTTAGGCTGTATTTCATCGCCGACCTTGTTCCCCAAAGCATTTCTGGTATAGGTGATAACCTGAGCCAATTCATCCGCTTTTAAACTTTTGGCAAAAGCAGGCATGGCGTTTTTACCATTCAAGACAAGATTAACCTGAGCTTTGATATCACCCAAGACCACAGTACTTCCGGTAATGGCAGGGAATGCCCCGGGAACTCCCTTACCTTCGGCACCATGACAGGTAACGCAGTTTTTAGCATAAACAGCAGCGCCTTTAGAGACTAATTCGTCGTGGCTTTGATCGCTTAAATCGGGACCTTTTTTCGATTCCTCCAGGGTCTTTTTTACCCAGACATCATAGTCAGGTTGCTCCATTGCCACGACCACAATGGGCATAAAGCCATGATCTTTACCGCAAAGTTCTGTACATTGGCCGCGATATGTACCGGGTTTATCAATAGAAGTCCATGCTTCATTTATAGAGCCGGGATATGCGTCCATTTTCCAACCCAAATCAGGTACCCACCAGGAATGATTAACGTCAGCTGCTGTAAATAAGAAGCGTATTTTCTTTTTAACTGGAACTACGAGCGGCTTATCAACATTTAACAAATAATGAGGCACTGAACGAGGATCGATGCCAGAACCAATCTGGCGCGCTTTATTGCTAGCCTCATCCAGATTACTGAAGAAATGTACGCCTTTATCGAGATATTCATATTCCCATTTCCATTGCCATCCCGTCACCTTGATAGACATTTCGGAGTCTTGTACATCATCCAATTCCATCAAGGTTTTTGTTGCTGGAACAGCCATACCAACTAGAATCAAGGTTGGAATAATCGTCCAAATAATCTCAACTGTAGTATTTTCATGAAATTGTTCTGCTTTATGCCCCTTTGATTTACGATGATGATAAATCGAGTAGAACATGGTGCCAAACACACCAATACCTATAAATACACAAATCCATAGAATCAGCATATGCAGGTCATAAATGTCATTACTGACCTTTGTAACCCCTTTCATTAAATTGAGGGTGTAATCCGCCTGCGCTGTACCAAGGCCTAAAGCCGTTATGATCAGACCTGCGAATAGTTGCTTTGTTTTGTTCACGGAGCAGCCTCTTCGATAGTAGTTATAAAACTCTTGTAAGTGTTATATCGTTTCGTAATATCAAGCCGCGCAAAAAAGCCAGCATTGTTCCTTTTACGTAATAATTATCACAAAAAACCGGGAGATTTTAACCTATGAAGTCTATCTATACCAGCTGTCCTTTTTATGATTTTAATATTGGGCAAAAAAAAAAGCTTGTGAATCAAACGACTCACAAGCCTTTTATTTTTAATAGGATGTAACTATCAGCTATTCAAAGCAGATGAATAAGCCATATCAAAGGTAGGAATATGATTATTTAGCCAGCCTTTAACCATTTGGCCAACTTCATCGGTGACTTCCGCATCACCAGCATGGAATTTTGTTTGCAAATCAGCACAAACAGCTATTAATTTTTCATGCTCATCCTTGTGACGATCATAACCATCATAACCTTTTGCCTGCATTTCTTTTTCTTCATGGGCAAAATGACCAACAACATAGGCGATCAAATCATCCAATTGTTCACCTACTGCAGAACGAGCCGCTCCGCCCGTTGCCAAATCATATAATTTATTAAGCTTGCCAAACAATATCTGGTGCTCTTCATCTGCAAAAGCAACGTTTGTACCAAATTGACTAGCTGTCCACGTAATTAAAGCCATACTTTTCTCCTGTGTTACATTATATTTATATTAACCGCACAAAAAGTATGGGTTATATTTATCTTAAAGTCAATTTCAATGTAACTTGTTTAAAAAAGACGACTCAATTCGGCAGCCGCCAACCTCTGGGTGATCCAGCAAATCCTGTTCGAAATCCCGATAAGTCGGCAACTGAAAAGCAATACGGTTTATTTTTCCTCCAGTGAATTCAAATTCCATCGCGCCGCCTTTAGCACGCGGACTGCCCTCTTTAGTAGTAAATAACAAAATACCTACATTGGCAGCCGGCTTACCCTGTTGATCAGGAATAATGCGAGCGCAGCTTAACTCATTAATAGATAATCCGGAAAAGACTTGCACCAACTGTCGTGAGTTAACAATAACTCCCTCCCCGGGAACAGGTACAGGCATGGGCACAGCCTCAGGAGTTAGCGCAGTCGCCGCATTCGGAATTGCGGTTGATGCAGGAGCGGAAGCGGGAACCGGTTCGACAGATGGTAGAACCAATAACTTCTCTAAGCCGAAATCACCTAGATGATTTTGCAACAAAACAGTGCCATCGCCATTCTTGGCCGTGGCTAACAAAGGGAACAACTGTTGCTCCATTTCAGTCTTGTTGGGGTTTTTTAGTACAGAAATAAATTGCCGTTCAATCGATTTAAGCGGGGTAAAAAACTGTTCCTTTTTCTGGCTCAACTCCTCAATCTGTTGCCAATCCGATTGTAAATTGACTGGCAAGCCCATGGCTTTCATGACGGCATAATCATCAACAGCGAGACACAATGCAAAATCTTTACTGCGATAACTTTCCATGGCCTTGGGCCGTATTCCGTCACTCATAGCCTTTTGGGGAGAAATATTATAGTTTTTCCAGTCACTGTTATTAGCCAGGAAATAATAAATAAAGGCATTACGATCAAACTTGTTAAACCCTAAATCTTTCATAACCAGCTTTATTTTTCGGCAATTACTCTCCACTTCTTCATAGTTGTTCCAGTTCGGCTTTAAATTCGGCTTTGCTGGATGTTTTGATTGCTCAATAAGTTGTAGCAACTTTATGTCGCCGGTAGCCGTTTTGATTGGAGAGTAGCCTATTTCGTCCATCGATAAATCCCGTGCATCAGGAACGCCATCAGCCGTTGTCTTTAACAACAAGGAAGGGATAATTTCCGGATAAATTTTTAACTCACCTAGCGGTTGAGTATCCGAACCAAGGATATTAATACCACCCTCAGCTACCGCATATACTTTGAATAGGGTTTGATTAAGAATTCCTGTTTTACCAGAAAAAGTAACAATCGCGGGCAATGAATGCGATTCCGAGCTGTGTTTCGCTGAAGCCGGTGCAGTTGAAGTGACTGGCGGGTTATTTTTTGCCCATTGACCAGCAAACTGTCCCACAATGGCAACCCCCATGCCTACGCCTGTTAACGCCAGTAAATTGCTGGCAGCTGTGACGTCACCAACCAAGCCCGATACATCTACGTCACTATTCGCACTGGAATAAAAACTATAGTCAACCTGGGTTTCCTTGCCTGAATCCAAACGCATCCAGGGCGTCAAAGTGATTTTTTTAGCATCAAACTTGAAATTACATTTCCCTGAAGCCGCCTCATATAAAAAACCGGCTGCTTCATTGTTAAATTTAAGTACATCATTGCGTACGGTAAAAACAAGCGCAGAAGATAAATCACCCTTTTCATAAGAAGGAGTCATATTACTACAGCCGCTCTTTAATATGTTTTCCCCTTTAAAATCGAACTCCGAAATCAGACGAACATAATAATCATCACCATCAATGGCCTTAAAACCAGGCAAAGCTTGAAATGGAATTGACCGGGTTGATTGCGCAGACTGAGAATCATTGACTTGGGCCGATGGATAATCTACGGCAATTTGCCGGGTAGGCACACATCCGGCTAGCATTACACTGACAACTAAACTCAATTTCAAAGATGAAATATAACGAATCGACATGCTTTATACCTTGTGCCGCGAGTTATACGGCGAATCAAGCTGAAAAAACTAAAATGATAGGACTTACACAGAACCTTTGCATGCTTTATTTTTCCCTGCCTCTTCCAAGTATGGTTTTATTGGCCTTCGAGAATCATAATCCGCTAAACTGTTCTGATTTTTTTTATTGATTCAACTAAGCAATCAGGGAACCTCATGGCTAAAGCTGTAAAAGAAATCAAAGTTGAACCACTCGAAAAACAACTCTGGAAAGCCGCTGATAAATTGCGTAAAAACATTGATGCCGCCGAATACAAACATGTCGTATTGGGGCTGATCTTCCTCAAATACATTTCCGACTCCTTCGAAGAACACTTCGCCAAACTGCAAGCAGGGCAAGGCGAATATGCGGGGGCAGACCCAGAAGACAAGGACGAATACAAAGCTGAAAACGTCTTCTTTGTCCCGCCTGAAGCGCGTTGGTCATTCCTGCTCGCCAAAGCCAAACAACCGGATATTGGCAAGTTCATCGATGACGCGATGGATGCTATCGAGAAAGAGAACCCTTCGCTCAAAGGTGTGTTGCCTAAAGTCTTTGCACGGCAAAACCTCGATCCCACCAGTTTGGGCGGCCTGATTGATCTGGTCGGCAATATCGCGCTTGGCGATGCCAAAGCTAGAAGCGCCGATGTTCTGGGTCATGTGTTCGAATATTTCCTCGGTGAGTTTGCGCTCGCCGAAGGCAAGCAGGGCGGTCAGTTTTACACGCCGCGCAGTATCGTTGAATTGTTGGTGGCGATGCTGGAACCGTATAAAGGTCGTGTGCTTGATCCCTGTTGCGGATCAGGTGGCATGTTCGTGCAATCGGAAAAGTTCGTTGAAGAACACCAGGGCCGAATCAACGATATTTCCATTTATGGACAGGAAAGCAATCAGACCACTTGGCGGCTGGCAAAAATGAACCTCGCCATTCGCGGCATTGATAGCTCGCAAGTCAAATGGAACAACGAAGGCTCATTTTTGAATGATGCCCATAAAGATTTGAAAGCCGATTTTATCATCGCCAATCCGCCGTTCAATGACAGCGATTGGAGCGGCGAACTCTTGCGCACCGACGGGCGTTGGCAGTATGGTACGCCGCCAACGGGAAACGCGAACTTCGCATGGTTGCAGCATTTTATTTATCACCTCTCACTGACTGGCAAAGCGGGAATCGTTTTGGCGAAAGGCGCGCTCACCAGTAAAACTAGCGGCGAAGGCGATATTCGCAAGGCTATGGTCGCCGACGGTAATCTGATTGATTGCATCGTCAACCTGCCCGCCAAGCTGTTTTTGAATACCCAGATTCCAGCGGCGCTGTGGTTCATGAACCGTTCCCGCATAAACGGACACCCGCGCAAAGCCGAAATTCTGTTCATCGATGCCCGCAATCTCGGGCATCTGATTAATCGCCGCACCCGCGAACTCTCGCATGAAGACATTCAGAAAATCGCCGATACCTACCACGCTTGGCGCACCGGCGAAGGCAAGTATGAAGATATTAAGGGGTTTTGCTCTTCCACGCCGATTGAGCGAGTCAAGGAACTGGATTACGTCCTGACCCCCGGGCGTTATGTCGGTCTGCCTGATGAAGAGGATGATTTCGACTTTAAGGAACGCTTTGCCACACTGAAAGCCGAGTTTGAAGCGCAATTGCGCGAAGAAACCACGCTCAACAAAGCCATTGCTGACAATCTGGCGAAGGTGCAGTTATGAGTGAGTGGCGGGAAATTAGAATTTCTGACTTTATTGAGCTTAGTAAAGACCAGTTCAAACCGGATCAGAATGCTGATTTCATCTACATTGGTTTGGAACATATTGAACAAGAGAAGTTACGTTTGAATTCAGTTGGACATTCAAGCGAGATCACGAGTAATAAGTTTTTGTTCAAGTCTGGGGATGTTTTATTCGGAAAATTGAGACCGTATTTTCGGAAGGTCATAAAAATAAAATTTGATGGAGTTTGTTCAACTGACATTTGGGTCGTGCGGGCAAAGAAAAATTTCTCGCAAGATTTTGCGTTTTATTTTCTGGCAAATTGGGAATTCATCAACACCGCCAATGCTGGTGAAGGTGGTTCTCGTATGCCAAGGGCTGATTGGAATTTTCTCAAAAACACAGAATGGACAATTCCAGAATATGACGAACAAAAAGCCATTGCCGCCGTTTTGTCTAGCCTTGATGACAAAATCGACCTGTTGCACCGCCAGAACATTACCCTCGAAGCCATGGCTGAAACGCTGTTCCGGCAGTGGTTTATCGAGGAAGCGCAGGATAATTGGGAAGAAAAGAGTCTCTTGGAATTGGTGGAATTGGTCGGCGGCGGGACGCCAAAAACTTCCATGAACGAATATTGGAATGGAGATATTCCGTGGTTGCCGGGTGGGGATATTGCGACTAATCACAAAGGATTTGTCTTATCCTCCGAAAAGACTATTACAAAAGCAGGGCTGGATAACAGTTCAGCCAAGCTATTGCCCAAATTTGCCACAGTGATTTCTGCACGAGGCACAGTTGGAAAGTATTGCTTGCTTGCTAGTGATATGGCTTTTAGCCAATCAAATTACGGCATATTGCCAAAAATTGAAGGATGCTATTTCTTTACTTATCTATTAGTGAATCATTTAGTTGAGGAACTGCAATCCGCAGCTTATGGAAGCGTGTTCGATACGATAACGACCTCAACCTTTCGTGATGCAACTTTTGCAACTCCACCAACAGACAAGGTACTTGATTTCGAGAGTGTCATTGCAAAGTATTTCGATAAGAAACTCCTCAATCAAACACAAATCCGCACCCTCGAAAAACTTCGCGACACTTTGCTCCCCAAGCTGATGAGCGGTGAAGTGCGGGTTGCTTTATGAATAGCGAACAACCAACCAGCATTGACCAATCCGAACACAAGCAGTTGTTGCAAAAAATACAATATCTGAGAATCGCTGTTTTTATTAGTCGAACTACCGAGAAAAAATACGGCTGTTACCAAAATTCAGATACTCAGATAAGACTACATTATGACCGAACTGCAAAACGCCATTGCCATTTATCAAACCGCAGACGGTAAAACGCATCTTGATGTCCGTCTTGAACAGGATAGCGTTTGGCTGACACAGCGGCAAATGGGCGAGGTGTTCGACACGACGCCGGAAAATATCTTGATGCACTTGAAAAATATTTTTCTGGACAACGAGTTGGAGGGAAATGCAACTACTAAG
Source organism: uncultured Crenothrix sp. (assembly GCA_964450225.1). GTDB lineage: Bacteria > Pseudomonadota > Gammaproteobacteria > Methylococcales > Methylomonadaceae > Methylobacter_C. The sequence goes on from CAYVFT010000009.1 coordinate 28,511, forward strand.
GATTTCTTAGTAATTCGCGCCGAAGGCAACAGACAGGTTTCGCGTAAGCTGAAACATTACAATCTCGATGCCATTATCTCCGTCGGCTACCATATCAATTCCAAAAAAGGCACACAGTATCCAACCTATCGGGGCAACCACAAGGGATTGCCCCTACATTGGCACACGAGGATTGTCTTACCGTCTAACGGCATAGGGCTTGTTTGATGACGTTTGATCGTAACATTCATCACCGTAAATCAATCCGCCTGAAAAATTATGACTATACTCAGGCGGGCCTTTATTTCATCACCGTTTGCACACAGAATCGTGTGACCTTGTTTGGCACTATTATTGACGGTGCAATGGTTATGAATGCGGCAGGCATGATGGTGGCAGACCAATGGCAAGCGTTAGGCAACCGTTTCTCATCGATAAAATTACATGAATATATTGTGATGCCGAACCATTTCCACGGCATTATTGAACTCGTAGGGGCAATCCCTTGTGGTTGCCCCATCCCTTGTGGTTGCTCCGATTGGGTAGGCACAAGGCCTGCCCCAACGGTTGGTGATATTATCGGGGCATTTAAGTCATTATCGACGCATGAATATATTAATCATGTGAAACACCACAATTGGCCGCCATTTTCAGGTAAATTGTGGCAACGCAATTATTACGAACATATCATCCGCAACGAGGCGGCTTATTTGAAAATAGCGGATTACATACAAACCAACCCACTACAATGGCTGGAAGATTCTTATCATGTCTAAACTCACCGAATCCGCCATCGAAGATTTTGCCATCAAACTGTTTGAACAGCTTGGCTACAGCTATGTTTACGCCCCTGACATTGCCCCGGATGGCGATAAGCCGGAACGCCGCACCTATGACGCAGTGATCCTGAAAGACCGCCTGTGGTCTGCCGTGCAGCGCATCAATCCATCCGTGCCGCGTCATGCCCTGCAAGAAGCGGTGAAAGACGTTGAGCGCATCCATTCGCCGGAATTGCTGGCTAACAACGAAACCTTTCATCGACTGCTCACCGAAGGCGTGAAGGTCAATTATCAAAAGGATGGCCATGATCGCGGTGATCTGGTTTGGCTGATTGATTTTGCCAAGCCGGAAAACAACGAATTTGTCGTTGCCAATCAGTTTACAGTCATCGAGAACAATCAGAACCTGCCTGCCGGTAGGCACGGCAAGCGCCCCGATATTGTCCTGTTCGTCAACGGTCTGCCATTGGTGGTCATCGAGCTTAAAAATCCCGCCGATGAAAACGCCACGATTAAATCCGGTTACCAGCAATTAGACACTTACAAACACACCATCCCAAGTCTATTTACCTATAACGCCATATTGGTCATTTCCGATGGTTTGGAAGCCAAGGCGGGTTCGTTGTCGGCGGGTTTCAGCCGGTTCATGGCGTGGAAATCGGCCGATGGCAAAACCGAAGCCTCGCCTCTGGTCAGTCAATTGGAGACCCTGATTAACGGCATGCTAAACAAAGCCACCTTGCTGGATTTGATCCGGCATTTCGTGGTGTTTGAAAAATCCAAAAAAGAAGACCCGAAGACCAGCGTCATCAGCATCAGCACGGTTAAAAAGCTGGCTGCTTATCATCAGTATTACGCCGTGAATGCGGCAATCGAATCGACGCTGCGCGCGGCGGACTGTAGGGGCGAATTGCTTTCGCCCCAAATACGGGAAAGCCCCGAAAGCTACAACTTGCCGGGCACAACGCAGCAGCCGAAAGGCGATAAAAAAGCCGGTGTCGTTTGGCATACCCAAGGCAGTGGCAAATCCTTGTCGATGGTGTTTTATACCGGCAAGATCGTGCTCGCTTTGGATAATCCGACGGTGTTGGTGATTACCGACCGCAACGACCTTGACGATCAATTGTTTGATACCTTTGCCGCAACCGCGCAATTGCTCCGGCAAGAACCCAAACAGGCGGATGACCGGCAACAGCTCAAAGAGCTATTAAAAGTCGGCTCTGGCGGCGTAGTGTTCTCCACGATTCAGAAGTTCCAACCGGATGAGGGGAACGTTTACGAACAACTCTCCGATCGCCGCAATATCATCGTCGTGGTCGATGAAGCGCATCGCACCCAATACGGCTTTCAGGCAAAGACTGTCGATGAAAAAGACGATCAGGGCGAAGTCATTGGTAAAAAGGTGGTCTATGGCTTCGCAAAATATCTACGCGATGCCTTGCCCAATGCCACTTATTTAGGTTTTACCGGCACACCGATTGAAAAAACCGATGTGAACACACCGGCGGTCTTCGGTAATTATGTCGATATTTACGACATTGCCCAAGCGGTCGAAGACGGCGCAACGGTGCGGATTTACTATGAAAGCCGACTGGCGAAAGTGGGTTTGAGCGATGAAGGCAAGAAACTGATTGCCGAGCTTGATAAAGAATTGGATCAGGAAGAGCTAAGCGAAACCCACCTGCCTGCGCCCGCAGGACAGGCAGGAAAAGCCAAAGCGAAATGGACGCAAGTCGAAGCCTTGGTTGGCAGCGAAAAACGCATCCGGAATATCGCCAAGGATATTGTCAGCCACTTTGAAGCGCGGCAAGAAGTCTTTTCCGGCAAAGGCATGATCGTGGCGATGTCCCGCCGTATTGCCGCCGATCTCTATGAAGAAATCATCAAGCTCAAACCGGAATGGCACTCGGATGATCCGAATAAAGGCGTCATTAAAGTCGTGATGACGTCCGCCTCATCAGACGGCGCCAAGATCGCCAAACACCACACCACCAAGCAGCAACGCAAAGCCTTGGCGGAGCGCATGAAGGATAACGATGATGAATTAAAACTCGTGATCGTGCGCGATATGTGGCTGACCGGCTTCGATGCCCCGAGCATGCACACGCTCTATATCGACAAGCCCATGAAGGGGCATAACTTGATGCAAGCGATTGCGCGGGTCAATCGCGTCTATTTGGATAAACCCGGGGGCTTGGTGGTCGATTATCTCGGCATTGCCGCCGATCTGAAATAAGCGCTGTCTTTCTATTCGGATGCGGGCGGTCGGGGTGATCCGACACTGGCGCAAGAACAAGCGGTCAATTTGATGCTGGAAAAACTCGAAGTCATTTCCGCGATGTATCACGGCTTTCCTTACGAGCATTATTTTGAAGCCGACACCGCGCAAAAGCTATCGCTGATCCTCGCCGCCGAAGAACATATTCTCGGTCTGGAGGATGGCAAAAAGCGCTATATCAATGAAGTGACGGCACTCTCCCAAACCTTTGCGATTGCGATTCCGCATGAACAAGCGATGGACGCCAAGGATGAAGTCGCCTTCTTTCAGGCGGTCAAGGCACGCTTAGCCAAGTTCGATGGCGCAGGCATAGGCAAGACCAATGAGGAAATCGAAACCACGATCCGGCAGGTGATTGATAAAGCCCTCGTGT
>CAYVFT010000009.1:32019-38382 GCA_964450225.1 uncultured Crenothrix sp.
ACCAATGAGGAAATCGAAACCACGATCCGGCAGGTGATTGATAAAGCCCTCGTGTCTGAACAGGTGATCGACGTATTCGATGCGGCGGGCATTAAAAAGCCGGATATTTCGATCCTCTCCGATGAATTTTTGCTCGAATTGAAGGGAATGGAGCATAAGAATGTCGCGCTCGAAGTGCTGAAAAAACTGCTCAATGACGAACTGAAAGTCCGCGCTAAAAAGAATCTGGTGCAAAGCAAATCCCTGCTGGCTTTGCTGGAAACGGCGATTAAAAAATACCACAACAAAATCCTGACCGCCGCCGAAGTCATGGATGAACTCATTAAAATCAGCAAGGAAATTGCCGCTTCCGATAATGAGGCGAAAAATATGGGTTTGAGCGATTTTGAATATGCGTTCTACACGGCGGTCGCCAACAATGACAGCGCAAAAGAGCTGATGCAGCACGATCAATTGCGGGAATTGGCGGTGGTGCTGACTCAGAGGGTGCGCGACAATGCGTCGATCGACTGGACAATCAAAGAAAGCGTCAAAGCCAAGCTGAAGGTCATCGTGAAACGGACTTTGCGGCAATTCGGCTATCCGCCGGATATGCAATTGCTCGCCACGGAAACCGTGCTCAAACAGGCGGAAATGATTGCCAATGAGTTGGCGAGCAAATAAAGTCGATGAATGACGAATTCAGCACGATAATCAGTGCAGAGCAAATTTCTAAACTGAAGCAATGAGTATCTGAGTAATTTGCTTTTTTGATTGTATATTTACCGATGAACCAACATCATCGGCTGATGCTAGCCGTCATCCAACAGCACAGGCTGGACACTATCACTATGTAGTTCCATGACTTCAACACTACGAAGTTTGCGCTCCATAACTTTGGTACGTGTAGTTTGCAGGGTTTCCAGGGTATGGGACGCTGAATGGATGTGTTTGTGAACAGCGGCCAATTGCTCGGAATATTTGACGAATTCTGTTTTAACTTCGGCAAGCACTTTCCAGACTTCACTGCTGCGTTTTTGCACGGCCAGTGTTCTAAAACCCATGCTTAAACTATTCAGCAATGCCGACAAGGTAGTTGGGCCGGTAATCGTGATACGGTGGGTTCTTTGCAAACGCTCAAACAGCTCGGGATGGCGCAGTATTTCTGCATACAGGCTTTCAACCGGCAGGAATAGGATGGCAAAATCGGTGGTATGTGGCGGGTCAATGTATTTGCTGCTGATGTCTTTGGCAAAGGTTTCTATTGCTTTCAACAGTAGTTTTTGTGCCGCATCAATAGTAACAATGTTACCTTCTTCCCAAGCGGTCAGTAATGATTGATAGCTTTCCAGCGGAAATTTTGAATCAATCGGCAACCAGACAGTTTTTTCGTCGGACTTACCCGGTAATTTGACCGCGAATTCGACGTTTTCCCGGCTACCCTGTTTGGTGGCTACATTGATGGCATACTGGTCAGGCGACAGAATTTGCTCAAGGATATTGCCTAATTGATACTCACCCAATATGCCACGGGTCTTGACATTGGATAATACTTTTTTAAGATCGCCTACACCAATCGCCAGATTTTGCATTTCGCCCAGGCCCTTATGGACTTGTTCCAGCCTGTCACTGACTTGTTTAAACGATTCGCCGAGACGTTTTTCCAGGGTATCGTGTAGTTTCTCGTCAACGGTTTTGCGCATTTCGTTAAGCTGCTGGGTATTGTCTTCCCGAATCGCTTTTAATTGATTCTCTATGGCTTGACGAATGTCCAGAATACTGTTTTTCGCTTGCACATTGGCTTCGGATTGCTGTCTGTTTAAATCTGCAAACTGGATGCGCAGTTGTACATTAAAGTCCTTGATACCTTCTGAGAATTTGCCTTCAAACGATTTCAAGCCATTGTTCAATTCTTGGCGATTGACTTGCGCATCATTTTTTATGGTGGCCTCAAAGCCCTCGAGCTTTTGCAAGGTTTTATCCCTGAACTCGTCTTGCTTTTTGTTCAACGCTTCACTCGATGTCTGGAATGAATGAGAAACACTTTGTTTAAAGTCGTTGGAATTGTTGATGAGTTTTTCGGAAAGTTCGTTTAACGCGGTTTTAAACGAGTTGAGTTGCTGGATTTGTATAGCGCCGTTTTCAGAAATGCGCTTGAGTAGCGTATCTTGCAGGTTTTTAAAAACATCCTGGATCTCTCGCCGATTTTCGGCACTGACCTCCCTAAGTTCTTTTCTGGATTCAGAAAAGCCATTATTTACGTTATTTTCATTGCTCTGAAGGAAACGGATAAATTCCTGATAGGCTGTATCAGAGTTGGTTCTAAGCAGAATGTTGATTCGACTCAAAACAATTGAGAGCAAGATCAAAATGCCTAACAAAAGCAAAGCGCCGAATATTACGGATATTAGTAGTGGCTCAGTCATGATGATTAAATTGTTTAATTGAGCACCAATTTTACAGATTGAATTACTTTTTATCTGTAAATTTCTATGATGCTCGCTATTAAACAACGACATTACAAAATAATTTCTTGTTACAAACATTCATTTAGCTACTGATGATATTTATGCATGGCAGTTTGAAGGAAAATCCGGAAAGCACGGAAAGGTTTTAAATTGAGAATTGCTGCATTCCTGCATTTTTTCCCACATTTTAAATTCATACCATGTAAAATTAATGACATGTATTTTGTAATTTTGGGATGTACAAGTGTTTAGAGGAACAACCATACTTTCTGTTCGCCGTGGCGACAAAGTTGTGATTGGCGGCGATGGCCAGGTCACTTTGGGCAATACGGTCATGAAGGGCAACGCCCGCAAAGTTCGCCGTCTATATCATGATAAAGTCATTGCCGGTTTTGCAGGCGCAACTGCCGATGCATTCACGTTATTCGAACATTTTGAGGGCAAGCTGGAAAAACATCGTGGTAACCTGACCCGCGCCGCCGTCGAAATGGCTAAAGACTGGCGTACTGACCGTGCCCTGCGCAGACTGGAAGCGTTATTGACGATTGCAGATGCCAAAACTTCATTAATTATTTCCGGTACTGGTGATGTTATCGAACCTGAATTTGACTTGATGGCTATAGGTTCAGGTGGCGCTTTTGCTCAGGCGGCTGCACGCGCATTACTGGAAAACACTAGCCTTAGCGCCCGCGAGATTGTTGAAAGATCTTTAAATATAGCCGCCGATATTTGTATTTATACCAATCACAATCTGCGTATAGAAGAACTGGACGCAGAACCTAACGAGTAACCGCATGACACAGATGACCCCTAAAGAAATTGTAAGCGAGCTGGACAAACACATTGTAGGTCAGGCCAGCGCCAAACGATCCGTCGCAATCGCACTCAGAAACCGCTGGCGGCGTCAACAAGTTGATTCTGCATTACGGGATGAAATAACTCCCAAAAATATTTTGATGATTGGCCCTACTGGCGTTGGTAAAACGGAAATTGCCCGCCGCCTGGCGCGTTTGGCAAACGCCCCGTTTATTAAAATAGAAGCCACCAAGTTTACCGAAGTCGGTTATGTCGGCAGGGATGTTGAATCCATCGTTCGTGATTTGGTCGACACTGCCGTCAAAATGACACGCATGGCAGAGATGGAAAAGGTGCAAACTAAAGCCTACGATGCTGCTGAAGATAAAATCCTGGATATTTTGCTGCCCCGAGCAGATGCCGGCATGCTCTCTGATTCAGAAGAATCCACCCGGCAAAAAATGCGCAAGAAATTGCGTGAAGGCGATCTGGATAATAAAGAAATAGAAATTGATGTGCATGTTGCGCCGATGGGCGTTGAAATCATGGCGCCTCCGGGCATGGAAGAAATGACCAGCCAATTGCAAGGCCTGTTCCAAAACCTGGGATCGGGCAAAACCAAGTCACGCAAAATGTCCATTAAAAATGCATTACAGTCTTTGCAGGAAGAGGAAGCAGCCAAACTGGTTAATGAAGACGAGATTAGATCGCGCGCGGTAGATTCTGTAGAACAAAACGGCATTGTGTTTCTGGATGAAATAGACAAAATATGCAAGCGCTCCGAATTGGGTGGAGGTGGCGGTGAAGTATCCCGCGAAGGCGTGCAACGTGATCTTTTACCTCTCGTTGAAGGCAGCACTGTCAGCACAAAATACGGTGCAATAAAAACCGATCATATCCTGTTTATCGCATCAGGAGCATTTCATGTTGCAAAACCCTCCGACTTGATCCCCGAACTGCAAGGTCGTTTTCCTATCCGAGTTGAGCTAAGTGCACTGTCAGTAGAAGATTTTGTCCGTATTCTGACTGAACCTGATGCATCCTTAACTGAACAGTATCAAGCGTTACTGTCGACTGAAGGCGTATCATTAAGCTTTGCCGCCGATGGCATTCAACGCATTGCCGAACTGGGCTGGCAAGTGAATGAAACCACTGAAAACATAGGCGCCAGGCGATTACACACCATGCTGGAGCGTTTGCTGGAAGAAATTTCTTACAATGCGCCAGATCTTATTGAAAAAACAGTCGTTATTGATGCCAACTATGTTGATCAACACTTGACCGAGTTTGCTGAAGACGAAGATTTGAGTCGTTATATTTTGTAGCAAAATACCGGGTTTCGCTATCGCTCGGCAATTGCTCCTGCATTGCTCTACCTCCTGCATTCATGCAGTCGTAACCCGGCCTACATAACTGAGTTATATTTCCTAAATCGTATGCGCTTAACTGTAAATCCCTGCAACGCTTGGCCGACTGAAATCAAACTGCATCAGGTTTCCAATATCCTTGAAATCAGTTTTGATGACGGCAGTGTGTTTAAACTACCGTGTGAATATCTCCGCGTCTACACACCTTCGGCAGAGGCGGTAGGTCATGCCCCTGGACAAGAAATTCTTCAGATGGGTAAAGAAAACGTAACTATTACAGAGATTAAACCAGTTGGAAATTATGCTATCGCTCCAGTATTCAGCGACGGCCATAACAGCGGCATTTACACTTGGGACTTGCTCTATAAGTTAGGTTCTGAATATCAGATGTTATGGGCCGATTACCTCAATAAGCTGGAAGCCGCTGGACATAAGCGCAAAGAATCACTAAAAAACTAGGCATGACAATGACAAACGAAAACACCACCCATTTCGGTTTCAAACAAGTCGCCACCGAAGACAAGGTCAATCTGGTACGCGGCGTGTTTGATTCGGTTGCGGGTCAATACGACATTATGAATGATTTGATGTCACTGGGTATCCATCGCATCTGGAAGCGCATAGCAGTGCAATTGAGCAATGTTCGCAAAGGCGAACAAGTGCTTGATCTGGCTGGCGGAACTGGCGATTTAACGGCATTATTCGAACAACGTGTCGGCAAGGAAGGCCAGGTTGTTCTGGCTGACATTAATTCCGAGATGTTGCGTACAGGCCGCAATCGACTGATTGACAGAGGTTTAGTTGGCAATATCCGCTATGCACAAGTCAATGCCGAATGCCTGCCCTTTGAAGATAATACTTTTGATTGTGTCTGCATAGGGTTTGGCTTACGCAATGTCACCGATAAGGATGCCGCGTTGCGCTCCATGTACCGGGTCTTGAAACCTGGCGGCCGCGTTATCGTGCTCGAATTCTCCCATCCAACTGACAAAATCACTGAAAAAGTTTACGATTTTTATTCGTTTAAGTTACTTCCCAAGATTGGCAAAATTGTTGCGAAGGATGAAGACAGTTATCGCTATCTGGCCGAATCCATTCGTATGCATCCCAAGCAGGATGAGCTAAAAAGAATGATGGAAAACGCAGGTCTGGAACGCTGCGAATACTTCAATATGACGCAAGGTATTGTTGCGGTTCACAGAGGTTATAAAATCTAGCATGGTCATCAAACCCTTGCTGATGAATGCATTGGAAACCGCACTCAACAAATTTCTTGCTTTGGATCAGAACAGTGGTGCTTTTCTAGCACCTTTGGCCGGTAAAATCATTGCCGTGACTATTACGCCTTTTAATGAAACTATTTACCTCTGCCCAAGTTTTGATTCGATTCAACTGCTGGATTCCACCCCGGATCAACCCGACACTCAATTGACAGGCTCTATCTTTGCCTTAGGCTTAATGGGACTCAGCTCAAAACCCATGCGTTCAATATTCTCCGGCGAAGTTAAAATTGAAGGAGACATGAACACGGGCCGAAAATTTCAGGAACTGTTCGCTAAACTGGATATCAACCTGGAACAACAACTGGCCCGTTACACAGGCGACACTATAGCGCGCAACCTAAGTCAATTTTTTCAAGCCGGTTCCAACTGGAGCAAAGAATCAATTGAAACCTTTAGACTTAACGCCTCGGAATTTCTGCAGGAAGAAACCCGCGACTTACCAGCCGGCCCTGAAGTAGATATTTTTTACTC
>CAYVFT010000009.1:38482-46155 GCA_964450225.1 uncultured Crenothrix sp.
TGCAGGAAGAAACCCGCGACTTACCAGCCGGCCCTGAAGTAGATATTTTTTACTCTCAAGTTGACAAATTACGCACCGACTTTGATCGTTTGCAAAGCAGAGTTGAAAGACTGGAAAATATGCTACTGAAGAAATAATAGTCCCATTGGACTAAACTATTTTCCCACCATTGATAAGCCCCGATAATTGGTGGCAATAAAAAACGTCCACCTACAATTAATAAGGCAAATACGTGATCCGACCTAAATTATTATTGCGCCTGATCCATATCAACTGGGTTCTGGTCTTTCACGGCCTGGACGAAATCGTTTTAAAAACCCATTTATTCCGCCCTGTTCGTTATTTAGCTTTTTTCACTCCCAGCTATTGGCTTAAAACCAAAGCTGAGTCCCATGCTGTCAGAATTAGACGCGCTTTGGAAGATCTGGGGCCTATCTATGTAAAATTCGGTCAAGCCTTGTCTACTCGTAAAGATCTGCTGCCCGATGATATTGCCGATGAACTGGTAAAACTGCAAGACCGTGTCCCCCCCTTTGCCAATGAGATTGCGCGTAGCATAATTGAAAAAGAACTGGGTATGTCCATCGCCGACGCTTTTGCCGAGTTTGACCCTGAGCCTTTGGCATCGGCTTCAGTTGCTCAGGTTCATACAGCGGTATTACATAGCGGTGAAAGCGTAATCGTCAAGGTATTGCGCCCCGACATTGAAGAACGGATTCGTTCCGACATAGGGTTACTCTATGAATTGGCTCGTTTTGCGGAAAGATTCTGGTCTGATGCAAGAAGATTGCGAGCAATCGACGTGGTTGCCGAATTTGAAAGAACCACGCTAGATGAACTTGATCTGGTCAGAGAAGCAGCTAATGCCGCCAAATTGCGCCGCAATTTTGAAAATTCGGAACTGATCTATATACCCGAAATCCATTGGCCGTTAACACGCCAGAAAGTCATGGTTATGGAAAGGATTCATGGCATACCCGTGGGCGAAATCGAGCAGCTTAAAGCGGGAGGCGCGAATTTTGAAGTACTGGCCGAACGCGGTGTAGAAATCTTTTTTACTCAGGTATTCAGAGACAATTTCTTTCATGCCGACATGCACCCCGGCAACATTTTCGTTGAGCTGCCGGATAAATATATAGCCGTTGATTTTGGTATCGTTGGATCTTTATCTTTGTCTGATCAACGCTATCTTGCAGAAAACTTTCTGGCTTTTTTTAACCGTGATTATCGAAAAGTTGCGCAAATGCACGTCGAATCCGGCTGGGTACCGAGCTCAACCCGCATAGAAGAATTTGAATCCGCCATTCGTAGCGTTTGCGAACCCATATTTGAAAAACCACTGAAAGATATTTCCTTTGGTCAATTATTGCTGCGATTATTCCAGACTGCGCGACGTTTTGATATGCACGTTCAGCCACAATTGGTGTTGCTGCAAAAAACCCTGCTCAATATTGAAGGTTTAGGTCGACAGCTTTATCCTGAGCTGGACTTATGGCAAACCGCCAAACCTTTTCTTGAAAAATGGTTCCATGACCGTTTAGGCCCTAAAGCCAAAATCAACAAACTGATTAAACAGTTTCCCGAATTTGCCGAGCAATTTCCGGAAATCCCGTCTTTACTATACAAAGCCCTGGACAACGCAGCTCATGCGCAACAACAAGCTGAAGCACAGCAACGGGAATTGGCCATGTTGCGCCAGCAAATGGATGATAATCACCGGACAACGGTATGGGCTGTGATCATTAGTGCAATTGTTATTAGCGCTGCGATATTGTTTCAATAGCTTTTTAAACGCTAAGCAGTAACGCGAAAGTTATTCGGAAGTTAGTTTAATACATGCCTTTCCCATTGTTGAACAACACACTCTTCTTGGGCATACTGCCTAGGTTGAAAATCGACAAAAAAGGGGGGGCGTTCGAGATGGAAGAAATGGGTGAGGACTGGTTGGTGCAAATCAGCCAACGCCGAATGCAATGGTCATTTGCTGATAGGTCCGCTGTGCCGTTCAAGAACGATAATGCTCCAGCCAGGTTCTGCCGCGATTGCCTTTAAAGAATTCAGGTTTGCGAGCTTATCAGCTTACTTTTTCGCACCGGGATCGACACCTTCAGTTATCAGTTTCCGCGCTTCGTCGCACTTCTCCCTAGCATGTTTCTGGGTCACAGCCGGATTGACTCCGAGTGCAAGATCTTTCTCTTTGCCTGCAGGGTAATACTTAAGCCTCCAGTACTTCGAGCCGTTCGGATTAACGAGTAAAAGCAGACCTTTCTCATCGGATAGCTTGAACGGTTTGCGCCGGGTTGGGTAGATTTTATTTTGGTATCTGTTAAACTCATCAGCGCCTCTCCGGGGATATAAATGGGATATTTGAAAGCGTCAACTTTTACAGATATTCCTAAATATAGCCCTGAGAATGGGGACCTAAAAAGTATTAAATGGGACGGAGGTTATGTGGGACGCGGCTTCAGGTATAACGAGAAATATTCAGAACCGTCAATATATATTCTTCGCCGGAAATCACCTTAGTTAATAAAGAGGAATAATGATGTCTGTTTACAGAAAATACCAGTGCGGCGTTTGCGGCCATATATACGATGAAGCAGAAGGTGATGAGGAGACCGGCATTGCTCCGGGCACCCGATGGGAAGATATTCCGGATGATTGGCGTTGCCCTGAATGCGGCGTAGAAAAAAGTGAATATGCGCTGATGGTTTAACCTATTTCTCTGGAGGAGCAGTATGCACGTCATTATTGTAGGTTCGGGGGTAGCTGGGGTCAGCTTTGCGGAAAAATTCCGAGCGCACTCAACTGCTGATGAGATTACTTTAATAACCAGAGAAAATGATGGCTATTACTCCCGGCCCCTGCTTTCCCGTGGCTTTAGCAAGAATGATATTGAGCAGTCCATTATCCTGAAGACATTCGACAAACTGCGGGCCAGCGACATCAAAATTAGCAGCGGTGCAGAGATTACAGCGATCAATCGCGGTGATAAAACTGTTGCCATCACGGGCTCATGTCAGGAAAAATCATTGCATTACGATAAACTGATACTCGCGACCGGTTCGTCTGCGTTCATTCCGCCGCCATTCAGGCTGTATAATGAGCTTTTTTTCTGTTTGAACAGTCTTGTCGATTTAAAAAGTCTGCGCAAATTTCGCCAAGGGCTGTTAAATCAAAACCGTCGGCCTGATTGGGCGATTATCGGAGGCGGCTTAATCGGTTGTGAGGTAGCATCCGATTTGGCGGTTTCCGGCGATAATGTCACGTTATTCCATGCAATGGATCGCTTAATGGAGCGTCAGTTGGTTGCCGAAGATTCTGTTTTGTTGCTTGAGGTGTTACAAAACTCGGGGGTGAAAGTATTATTAAACCAGAACGTACAAGGATTTGCTAAACAGGAAAACAAAGTTTCTGTAAAAACTAGTGTAACTACGGAATTTGATGCACTGATTGTGGCTTGCGGCTTTAAACCACGTACCGAATTGGCGGAACATGCAGATCTGGAAGTCGGTCGCGGCATCAAAGTCAATCAGTACATGCAGACCGCTGATGAAGCTATTTTTGCCTTGGGCGATGTAGCCGAGTTACCCAACGGTAAACTTTACGCCTTCATTTTACCGATTCGCAACCAGGCTCACTGGCTGGCAGGCTTTATCGCGGGGCAGGAACAAAATAGCTGGACGCCACCCGTTTTTACTACCAAGGCGAAAGTGCATGGGTTTGAAGCCGTCCATCCGTATAATCTTTAAGATGTACTATTTCCAAAGCCTTATATTATGGGGTTCGTTCTGTGCAGTTTGCAGAATATCCTTAATACAATGACCAAAAACCGTTACTCTGATGCAGAGTGTGACGCCGTCTACCGCGCCATTTATGAGCGCCGTGATATGCGCCATTTTTTATCCGACCCCATTGACCACAAAATCTTGGCCCGCCTTCTTAATGCCGCACATCATGCGCCCAGCGTTGGTTTTATGCAGCCCTGGCGATTTGTTCGAATTAGCTGTCCTGACTTACGCAAAGCTGTTCATGCGGCTGTTGAGCAGGAACGAATCCTGACTGCAAAAGCATTAAACGAGCGTGAAGATGAGTTTATGAAGCTGAAAGTGGAAGGCATACTGGAATGCGGGGTCGTGCTGGTCGCTGCGTTATGTGAACAACGGGAACAATATGTTTTTGGCCGTCGCACTATGCCGGAAATGGATCTGGCCTCCCTGGCCTGCGCCATACAAAACTTATGGCTGGCGGCACGCGCAGAAGGCTTGGGTTTGGGCTGGGTATCGATGTTTGAACCGGAAGCCTTGAAAAATCTGTTAAACATGCCCGAAGATAGCCACCCCATAGCTATTCTCTGTTTGGGACACGTAGAAAAATTTTACGATAAACCGATGCTGGAACAGGAGCAATGGGAAAACCGCAAAGACATTAACACCTTGTTATTTGAAAACACGTGGAATACGCCGTGCCGCTAGATTTTGTTATTTGCCCGCGTTCTGAAACACTTGCTACTTCGTTACAATCTAAAATCAACCAGAAAACCAAGCCATTGGGTGCATTAGGTCAATTGGAATCGCTGGCCTTACAAATCGGATTGTGCCAAAACACCCTGACACCCAGCTTAAACAAACCCTGCATCATCATTTTTGCCGGAGACCATGGCATTGTTGGAGCCGGAGCCGGAGTCAGCGCTTACCCTCAAACCGTTACCGCGCAAATGGTCGCTAATTTTTTAGCAGGTGGTGCGGCAATTAGCGTCTTTGCCCGGCAACATCAGCTGGAGTTGCTGATAGTTGACTCCGGCGTCAATGCCGACCTAGCCAGTCACCCCAGGCTGATTAAGGCAAAAATCAGCAAAGGGACTCTTAACTTTTTAAAGCATCAGGCAATGACCACCGAAGACTGTACTAAAGCGCTGCAAGCCGGAGCAGAACTGGTATTACAGCAGCACAATAACGGTTGTAACTGCATAGGTTTTGGTGAAATGGGTATCGGCAATACCTCATCCGCTGCGTTGTTGATGCACTGTTTGACCGCTGTGCCATTAGCGCACTGCGTCGGCCGTGGCACGGGACTAAACGATGATCAGTTACAAAATAAACTAACCGTATTGCAGCAGGCGTTAAACCGACATAAAAACATCACCGAGCCTTTGGATGTATTAGCCACCTTTGGCGGTTTTGAAATCGCCATGATGGCAGGTGCGTATCTTAAAGCCGCCGAATTAGGAATGCTAATTATGGTCGATGGCTTTATTGCCGGTACGGCATTATTAGTCGCCTGTAAACTGTATCCGCATGTACTCGGCTATTGCGTGTTTAGCCATGTTTCCAGCGAACAGGGGCATCAAGTTTTATTGGATCAATTTAACGCCAGAGCATTGTTGAATCTGGACTTACGCCTGGGTGAAGGATCCGGTATTGCCCTGGCTTATCCGCTGCTGCAATCGGCGGTCGTATTTTTAAATGAAATGGCCACGTTTGATGAAGCGGGAATCGATCATTAAAAATCAATTTGGAAGCACAATAGTATCCTGCCAAGTTCCAGCAAATAGGCATCAACCTAAAATCTCAGTTGAAGTGCATTGAAATCCGTTCGTACTAAGCCTATTGAAGCGTCCATTGACTTACAATACACTCACATTTTCAAATCCCGCCTTCCCTTCCAATAGTCCGAAAATTAAAGTTTAATTAAGTGAGCTATGGACATATAACAATAAAAAGTTAGAATCAATTTCCGTTGATCCTGATTTTTTAAATTCTACTGATCAGTATCAATACTTAGCCTGCCATTGCGAACCGAGATAATCAATATAGAGTATTGGCTTTATTTATATTCTTGTAATCAATGTATTGATAATTTAAAAAGCCAGGCGCAAGTTTAGGTTCAATATGGCTTTAACTTAACTCCAAATATCAGAGAAAATATAAATGAAAAAAACACTTGTTAGTTTGGCACTTATGGGTTCTTTATCAGTTGCCTCTAATATCGCTTTAGCAAATAGTTGCGCAGACCTGCCAACGCATGCAGCACTAAAAACTGCCTTAACTGGAGCAAGAAATCAAGATAATGGCGGTTTCAATTTAGAGATGTGGGGCACCATAGTTGACAGAGATGGCATTGTTTGTGCCGTAGCATTTACGGGCACCACCCGAGATGATCAGTGGCCTGGCAGTCGTGTCATATCAGCCCAAAAAGCCAATACGGCCAATGCGTTCAGCCTTCATGACCTTGCCCTTTCTACAGCCAACCTCTACACTGCCACCCAATCAGGCGGTAGCCTATTTGGACTGCAAGAAAGTAATCCTGTAAACACTGCAGCCGCTTATAAGGGACCATCGACTGATTATGGTAAACCTACTGACCCTTTAGTTGGTTTAAAAATCGGCGGGGTTAATGTGTTTGGCGGCGGTCTGGCACTCTACAATAGTTCTGGAAAATTGGTCGGTGCTATCGGCGTCAGTGGTGATTCATCATGCGCGGATCACAATATCGCTTGGCGAACACGGCATAGACTTAAATTGGACTTTGTTCCCGCCGGTGTCAGTGGCGATGCATTACGCCCAGACAACATCGTGTACGACATCTCTTCAGCAACTGATTCGATGCCCGGGATTAGCGCTAGTGGATGGGGCCACCCGGAGTGTAACGTCACGACCGACTTACCAGGGATTGCATCAGCCTTACCAAAGGTAGCGGTCGTCCAATAGAATTGGATGTATGATTAAGCCGCTGAGTTAAATCAGCGGCTTTTTTACCCCGAGGCAAAGGACGACTGCCCCCGATAAATAAATAACACAATGAAACTAATCCTACAAATCGCTTTTGGCGTGTTTCTGGGCACACTGGCATCACAGTTTACCTTCGATAGCTGGCGCACCCATCAGGAGAGCATAATCAAAGAAGCAGGCGAAAAACTTCGAGCCGATCAGGCAAAAGCCCGCCTTGAGCAAGGCGAGCATATCCGCGCACTGCTATTACAAGGGCGCCAAGGCAACTCTCCTAAGGCAAATAAGCCACCCGCTGGTTTTGTACCTGATGATATAAAGGGTCCATAGGATTACCGAAAAAATGGTATTTAGCGATCACAATTGAAAATCGATTTCCAATTTTGCAGGCGATACAACAACGTTATTTTCCGTAATCCTGCCAAAATCCTTGGATTTGCGAAAAACTCACAGAATCTCTGTTTCATGAAATAACAAGCGCAGAAAGGAGCCGCTCCTACGACCAGACGCCTATTACTAGCGCTTCCACAGGTTCCGCTCGAGGGCTCCCGTAAACCCCGCCGGTAACAACGGGATTCCGGCCCGCCGCTCTCAAGCCCCGAACAGGTAATCTCCTACCGCAGTGCTCGCAGTTCCGTTTAACGTCCCCAGCAGCGTCAGCTCTCCGGCCGAAACCTGGGCGTTAGCATCAGCTGCAGTGAACAGGTAGAGCTGGCTGTTCGTGCCGTTGTCTACTGCGAATAGCGCCTGGTCATCGACAGTGTAGGCCGCAGTCGCCTTGCCGATGGCGGCGGCTGCTGCGGTGGCACTGAGGCTAGCCAGGTTGGCGCTGAAGATCACCAGTTCTGCACCTGGACCAAAGCCCCCCGGCGCAGTGCGGGTGAGCGCGCCTTCGACGAGTTGATCGCCATCACCGATCTTGAGAGCACTCTGGCTGATGCGCAG
>CAYVFT010000010.1:0-44982 GCA_964450225.1 uncultured Crenothrix sp.
CGCCTGTTTCGCCGCTTCTGCTTTGGCCTGTTCGGCGGCTTCAGCTTTCGCCTGTCTGGCGGCTTCCGCCTTGGCTTGTGCGGCCGCCTCGGCTTTCGCCTGTTTTGCCGCTTCTGCTTTGGCTTGTTCGGCCGCCTCGGCTTTCGCCTGTTTCGCCGCTTCTGCTTTTGCTTGTTCGGCGGCTTTAGCTTTCGCCTGTCTGGCGGCTTCCGCTTTGGACTCTCTTTTCGCTTTTTCGAGCTCAGCTTGCTTTGCTTCGATTTCAGCTTTTTCTTTGGTATCTTCAGCCTCAAGCTGCTCCTTCGTAGCTTGTTTTTTAGCTTCCTTAGCTTTCTTTACAGCCGCTGCTTCTGCCTGCAAACTGGCCGTATCAATCATCGTCGCGTGAATAATTTCCGGAACAGGTTCAGGCTCTTTTACCTTCGGTTTATACAAAGCACTCAGCGCAAATAGACCCAAAAGCGTCAGATGTAAAGCTAAAGCCAATAAAAATGGCCCTGTAAATCTTTTTTGCTTATCCATCTAGCTTATTTTTCTTCAGGCTTGGTCATTAACCCCACAGTAGGCACGCCGGCATTTTTCAGTGCGGCCATTACCGTAACCACAGTACCATAATCCACGCCTTTATCTGCACTGATCAGAACTTGAGTTCCCGGTTTATTGCTTAATACAGCCGCCACCCGGTCATTTATTACTCCAGGTTCTATCAGTTCGTCATTCTGTCCATCGATATTAATATAATATTCCCCTTGCTCTTTTATTGAGATCACAATAGGCGGCTCACCTTCTTTTTGTTCTACCATGGCAGATTCAGCCTGCGGAAGGTCAACTTCCACGCCTGTCTGCAACATCGGCGTAGTAATCATAAAAATAATAAGCAATACCAAAGTTACGTCAATGTATGGAACTACATTGATTTCGCCCATAGGCTTTCTGCGTCCGTGTTTCCTGCTCATTTGCTGTGCGCCTGTCTTTGCAACAATACAACAAACTCTTCGACGAACAGTTCATATCGACCTGTCAGTCTGTCCAATCGAGTAGAAAACCGGTTATAGGCGATTACTGCGGGAATCGCAGCAAACAAACCAATGGCGGTTGCAATTAGCGCTTCGGCAATACCTGGCGCTACCTGAGCCAGTGTCGCCTGCTTGACATTACCGAGTGACATGAAGGAGTTCATAATGCCCCATACCGTGCCGAATAATCCGACATATGGGCTTGTGGAACCGACTGTAGCAAGAAATGCCAAATGTTCATCCAGTCTATCGAGTTCACGCGATAACTCAATACGCATAGCGCGTTGTGCGCTTTCTACTTGTACCATAGGTTCAACATTACCGGTTTGCCGCATCCGGGAAAATTCCTTATACCCCGCCAGGAATATCTTCTCTATACCTTCTGGCTCAAAATCCTTGGCAGCCAATTTTCTATAAAGGTCTGCTAATGGAACACCTGACCAAAACTGCTCTTCAAACTCGTCTGTAATTTCAACCGCCCGGTTAAGTTCTTTACGCTTGGAAAAAATAAAAGTCCACGATGCCAGTGATGCTGTCAACAGCAACAGCATGACAAATTGAACTACAAAACTGGCTTCTTTAATTAAATGGAAAATGGATAAATCAGTGTTCATTCTTTAACAGCTCTAGTAGGTTTTCAGGAATGGCTTTAGGACGCATGGTAAGAGCATCCAAACAGGCAATGCGAATTACGCTTGTACATAAAACATCATCACCTCGCGTAATCAGTTGTTCAAAAGTTAGGCTGGCTTTTTTAGCGATAGTCACCTCGGCACTAACCAGAATTTGTTCATTAAACCGGGCGGAACGAAGATAATCGACCTGCACGGATCGCACGACAAAAATAATGCCTTCATTGACAATCAGTTCATCCTGCTCATAACCCATCGCCCTGAGCATTTCCGTTCTTGCCCGTTCAAAAAACTTGAGGTAGTTGGCGTAAAACACCACGCCGCCTGCATCGGTGTCTTCGTAATAAACGCGAATTGGCCAGATAAATTTTTTAATTTTCATTTGTTGATGGTTAAGGTGCGAAGACCGGTTTAGGGCAAGGTGCGCACAGCACACCCTACATTAATCGAACAAATCCTCGGACACACCTATTTGTTTCGGTGGCGGCAAGCCAAAATGCAGATACGCATTCCGGGTGACAACACGTCCACGAGGGGTGCGCATAATAAAACCCTGTTGCAACAAATACGGCTCCAATACATCTTCAATCGTGCCGCGCTCTTCACTGATAGCGGCAGCCAGTGTATCAAGCCCTACCGGGCCACCGGCGAAATTCTCAATCATCGTCATCAGCAGCTTGCGGTCTAGTGCATCAAAGCCGTTACTATCCACTCTCAACATGTCCAGAGCCTGAACAGATAACTCTTCTGTAATGGTGCCATTGCCTTTTACTTCAGCATAGTCGCGCACACGCCGCAGCAATCTGTTGGCAATCCGGGGCGTACCGCGGGAACGACGGGCAATCTCATACGCACCCTTTTGCTCCATGGCAATCCCCAGGACTTTGGCCGAACGTATGGCAATACTGGCCAGTTCATCAATCGTGTAAAATTCCAATCGTTGCACGATGCCAAAGCGATCACGCAAAGGGGAAGTCAGCAAACCAGCGCGGGTAGTTGCGCCGACCAGCGTAAAAGGCGGCAAGTCCAGTTTGATTGAACGGGCGGCAGGCCCTTCACCAATCATCAGATCCAGCTGATAATCTTCCATGGCCGGATACAGGATTTCTTCAACCGCAGGACTCAATCGATGTATTTCATCAATAAACAATACGTCATGAGCTTCAAGATTTGTCAGCAATGCGGCAAGATCACCCGCCTTATCCAGTACAGGCCCTGAAGTCTGGCGAATTTTAACACACATTTCGGCTGCTATGATATTGGCCAGTGTTGTTTTACCCAATCCCGGCGGGCCAAAAATCAACACATGATCCAACGCTTCCTGTCGTGCTGTTGCCGCCTTAATAAAAATCTCCATTTGTGCACATAATTCTCTTTGTCCGACATAGTCAACCAAGCGTTTTGGGCGAATGGCGCGGTCTTGTCGCTCTTCATCGGTATGGCTGCGAGCCGTTATCAGTCGATCGCTTTCAATCATCTGACTGCGCCTTGTAATGCCAGCCTGATAATATCTTCACAACTTTTACCTTCAGCACTGATGTTTTGCACCATTTTACTGGCATCCAGAGGCTTGTAACCCAATGAACATAAGGCGCTGACAGCTTCCTGCTTCGGATTTCCGACTGATGGTGTCGCTAAACCTGTATTGTCGGTATTAGTCATGGCTGAATCGCCCGAACCCGGCAATCTATCGCGCATTTCAATGATCAGACGTTCAGCGGTTTTTTTACCGACTCCGGGTAAACGTACCAATGCCTGCGCATCGTTTTCATGGATACAACGATGGAACTCTTCAGCACTCTGTCCGGATAAAATAGTTAATGCCAGCTTTGGGCCAACACCGTTAACCTTGATTAGCGTTCTGAATAGAGTACGTTCTGCTTCGGCAGAAAATCCAAATAAAATATGGGCATCTTCCCGAACCACCAGGTGTGTGTGCAATTTTATCTCTTCATTGATAGCAGGCAGATCATAGAAAGTCGTCATCGGCGCTTCTACCTCATAACCGACACCCTGAACGTCCAGTACTAAAAAAGGGGGGGCTTTATGCACCAGTTTACCGCGTAAAAAACTGATCATCTCAACACACCTTGTTTGCCCAGCATGATTGCCGTTTGCTGGTAATGCGCATGACAAATACCGATACCTAAAGCATCGCTGGCATCCAAAGACAACTCACCCTGAACATTTAACAAAATTTTCACCATATGCTGAACCTGAATTTTATCGGCAGCGCCCTTCCCCACTATCGCTTGCTTGACCTGCCGCGCCGCATATTCAAACACAGGCAATCCCTTGGTTTGAACAGCACAAATTGCAGCGCCTCGAGCCTGACCCAGTTTAAGTGCGGAATCTGCATTTTTATGCATAAAGACCTGTTCTATCGCCATCTGATCAGGATGATAGTTATCGACAATTTCCAAAATCCCGTCAAAGATTTGTTTGAGCCGATCAGGAAAATAATCGGCTTTAATGCGAATACTGCCGCTGGCTATATATTTATAGCCTTGTAGCGAGTCTTCTATAATTCCGTACCCGGTCAGTCTGGATCCGGGGTCTATCCCTAAGATTCTCATCAAATAAGGTCACAAGTCTGCTTAACCTCTGCTAAAGTGGATCGTTTAGACGATGCTTGTTTAACCGCTTGCATGTGTAAATAGTCTAAATAATCTTCTAATTTTTCAGGTTCTGATAATAGCGCTTTTATTGACAGGTATTCTTCAAAATCAATAACTGCAAATTTAGCTTGCCCGTGTTCTTCAATAATTTGTACATGCTCTAACATAGTTACCTCTTTTGATATGCCTGTTTACGTTGCCGGATGTCTATAATATCAATAATTTTCAAGTCATCTTCTCGATCAAATAAAATTCGATAATTCCCTACGCGCATCCTGAAAGCTGCTGCATCGAAATCAACCAATTTTTTCACATTGCTTTTATGCAAAGGGTCTGCGGCAAGCTGTTCAATATTTCGGATAATCAATTTTTTATCTTTGAGCAAACAACGTTGCAAACTTTTCAACGCCACTTCGGTAAAACAAACCTCATAAGTCAAAATAAGTCCCTAGCTAAAAATTGGTAAAATAGCAGCGAAGATTGGGTTAGCAATAGTAATCCAAGGCATCGAAACGGCAAATGTTGGGTTACGCTATCGCTAACCCAACCTACGGACTCAACAGGTATAACGGGTAGCAAAGCCATCCAAATTGAAGCGGATGTTAGGTCTTCTTCTCACTTTCAAGTTACTTAGCCATAGCAAGCGCAGTGACTAACTCTGGGGAAACTTCACTTTTTGGTTCGTTTCGCATGACCAACGCATACACCAATCTCTCCGTTGCCTCTAATCGATTCTTTTCCGGAAGATCAGCGATGAGGCGTATAGCGGCCATAGTGTCTTCATTTTTTACCAAGCGCTCGAAGAACGTATTTGATTGTCGTAAGTTTTTCGAGTATAGGTAAAAGAAGCCGACTCCAATAAATTGGGTTAGAACTCCACCAGCCGTGGTCAAAGCTGCAGGAACAGAGGTGATGTCGCTCAAAGCCAACCCGACCCCTGCGGCCAATACAAGCAAGCCAACAATAAGAGCACCGAGGCTTGCCCAGAAGCTCCATTGAAGATGTTGCTTGTTGATTTCGTAGTAATGGTCAAGCGCACTTTGAGGAATCTTAGTAGTCATCACGGTTATCTCGAATTCCTAACGTAGAAGTAAGGGGCGTTTCATTAAAAGACATTAAGCGAAGCCACCTAACCTGAATTAAAAAAACAAAATTTCAAAACCACCACAGTAAAACGCGGCCTTTTGATCTAAATATAGTCAACCATGCCCCTGAATTTTACGCCTTGCCACTTTATTATTACCCAAGTTAGCTTGGATATCCGCAATCTTGAGGTGTGATGTCAAACTCTGCAATAAAGCCACCATCAGATGTTCGGTAGGTATAACAAACTGTGACACCATTCTTGAAAAAGAACTGCATATCGGGAGTTGAGCAAGCTTTGGTTTTTACCTGAGGTTGTATGGTCTGAAGGAATTCCTCTCTAGTGCTATCGTCGATGTTTTTAGATTCAGCGGTGACAATAGTATTGTTGATCGTCCAGCGTAGACCTGGACCAGGAATAATATTATCGATGCGAGTGTATTTGTCGCCAGTCATTGGTAATTGCTCATTAGTTTGGTTTGCCAATTTTACTAAAAAGCTAGCATCTATAGACTGAGATGTTGTTGCTGACTTGCCAATAACTTCACAGATTGCACCGCCGATAAGTGAACCAATGATACCTTTCGCGTACGCGGAAGTGGTTATCATCAAAAATACGACAAGGATAATTCTTGTAATTGAGTTCATAAAAACTGAACCATTTTCTACACTCCAAATATTTATTAGACATCCTTATAGACGCAAAACATTGCGTCATTTGTTGACCTAATGGTTTATAAAATTGTAAAACAATAATCATTTTATAGTCTGTTAGCTTGGGTTATCGATAGTAACCCAACATCTGCCGCTTCGATGTGTTGGGTTACGGCTATCGCCTAACCCAATCCACGGCTTATCAATCCAACCCTTCCATAATCTCGTCACTGATATCCGCATTGGAATACACATTTTGCACATCGTCCAGATCTTCCAGGCGATCTATCAAGCGCATCATTTTCTCGGCATCATCGGCATCCAGTTCAGCCATGGTGGCGGCCTGCATCGTGACTTCAGCGTTGTCGGGTTCAAATCCGGCCGCGATCAGGGCATCTTTTACGGCCAGATAATTTTCAGGAGTCGTCATGACATCAACTGCACCGTCATCATAGCTGATAACATCTTCTGCGCCTGCTTCCAGCGCCGCTTCCATCAGCGCATCTTCATCAACAGAAGGCGCGTAACTCAGGATGCCGACTTTACTGAACATATACGCAACCGAGCCATCAGTACCTAAATTACCGCCCGATTTAGCGAAGGCATGACGGACTTCACCGACAGTGCGGTTACGATTATCGGTCAGACAATCGACGATTACCGCAGTGCCGCCGGGGCCGTAGCCTTCATAACGGATATTTTCGTAATTAACACCTTCCAGCGCGCCGGAAGCTTTTTTGATGGCGTTATCAATGGTATCGCGGCGCATATTCGCGCCCAATGCTTTATCAATTGCAGTACGCAAACTCGGATTACTGGCGGCATCCGGGCCGCTGGTTTTTACTGCTACGGTAATTTCACGCAGCATTTTGGTAAAAATTTTTCCGCGTTTGGCATCCTGCCCTGCTTTGCGATGCTTGATATTAGCCCATTTACTATGTCCAGCCATTGTTTCTCTCTTTCTTTTAAAAATAGATAATTATTCAGCCAACCTGAAAATCTCAGATAGCCCACTACCTCTCATGATGGAGAGAGGTGGTGAGAGGAGAATTAAAATAATAGGTAAAATACCTTGTTTTTAATCCCCTCACCCTACCCTCTCCCACTGGAGAGGGGTGTTGTGCTTCGCGCTGAATAAATACAAAAATAGTTAAATGTGTGTCTTTAACAGCTTGTGTCGCGCTTAACGACTCAAACTTACAAAATATGCTCCAAAACTGAAAGCAAAGTGGGTTCAGTGGTATAAAAATCGGCTTGTTCACGGACAATCGCCCTGTCAACCACACCGCCAAAACCAAATACAACTGCGCCTGACTGCTTGGCTTCCAGGTCGGTCTTGCCATCGCCGACCATCACCAGCGAGCCTTGTCCTTTAAGCGTACCCACAACAACTGCTTTACCGCCCGTTCTGGCTAACGGAGAGTTCAGATCGTAATTACAGTAACTGCCATCTTCCTTAAAATAGATATCAACTGCGTGAACATGGCTTTCAGGCAAACCCAGACAATCTGCCAGAGGCAGGATAGCTTGACGCAATCCGCCGCTGATTATATGCACCACTTTATCTTGGGCCAACAAAGCCGCGAATACTTCCTTGACGCCCTCGACTATTTCGGCAATATATAAGTCGGCAAGCCAGTTGATGCTGTCCTGATCAGGCCTGATCAGCGATAGACGCCGTTCATAGACGGCTTCCAAAGGCACGACGCCATTCATTGCCAAATCGGTCAGTTTGGACATCTCCTCACCCATACCGACACGTCTGGCGAGCTCGTCAATACCTTCTATTCTGCTTAAGGTACTGTCGCAATCAAAACAAATAACGTCAAAACTCATAAATTAATTTGGGTCGCCTGATGTACGGCAGAAATGCTGCACAATTGCTGCAATAAAGCTTCGTTTACGGGTTCCGATACGCTTATGACTGCCATTGCCTGCTGCATGCCATCCGCTGTACTCACCTGCATCCGGGTTATATTGATATTGGCGTTGCCCAAAACAGCGCTGATTTGCGAAATCACTCCCGGCCTGTCATCATGCCGGGTGACCAATAAAGTCCCTTCCGGCACTACTTCAATATCGAAATGATTGATACAGACCAGACGCGGTTGACGACCGCCCAGTAATGCGCCTGACAAGGCAATGCTCTGACCTGCAGAATGCCCGGTCACTTTAATCAATGACACATAATCCTGCGATTCCTGGGTAACCGATTCAACCAGCGCAATGCCCTGGCGTTTGGCAAAGTTCTCGGCATTAACACGATTAACCGGTGCGGACACTTTGCCGCTTAATACGCCGACCAGCGCGGCAACCGAAATCGGACGCACAGCAACTTCAGCGGCTCTACCGAAAGTAGCCACCTCTATTTTTTCCAGCGGCTGAGTTGCCAGCCCCACCAGTATCTTGCCTAAAATAGTAGCAAGATTCATAAATTCGTAGGATTTCTTCAACTCTTCAGCCGACAATCTGGGCAAGTTCAGAGCATTAACTGCTTCACCCGTTTTCAGGAACATGACTGCCTGTCTGGCAATTTCCACGCTTACAGCCACTTGCGCTTCAGAGGTTGACGCGCCCAAATGCGGCGTAAAAACAATATTGTCCAGTTCCAGCAAAGGGGAATTTGCAGGCGGTTCATTGTCATAAACATCCAGAGCCGCACCGGCAATCTGACCATTTTTCAAGGCTTCATACAAGGCTGCCTCATCAATCAAACCACCTCTGGCGCAGTTGATTATCATGGCTTCTTTTTTCATCATCGCTAACTGGGCGCTACCGATAATATTGCGGGTTTTTTCAATCAGCGGGCAATGCAAGGTGAGATAATCAGCACGCGATACCAATTCATCCAGACCAACTGACTCAACACCCAAGTCAGCAAATATTTCCGGTGCGACGAACGGGTCATAAGCGATGACCTGCATTTTTAAGCCCAAACCGCGCTGCGAGACAATACGCCCAATGGTACCAAAGCCCAGTATTGCCAGTGTTTTATGGGCGACTTCCGACCCCATTAACTTTGATCTTTCCCATTTACCCGCACGTACAGATCGGTCTGCCTTAGGCAAATGACGGCTTAGCGACATTAAATGCGCGATAGCCAATTCAGCCGTAGTCGTCGCATTGGCATCAGGCGTATTCATAACAATAACGCCCATCTCGGTTGCTGCGGGTATGTCGACATTATCAACACCGATACCGGCACGACCTATCAATTTTAAACGTTTCGCCGCATGCAGCACGTTTTGGGTAACCTGGGTATCACTGCGAATCAATAATGCATCATAATCGCCGATAATTTTACAGAGCCCTTCTTCATTAAGTCCTGTCTCGATATGTATCTGTATACCGGATTGTTCATTTAAATAATTGATACCAGCTTCTGCTAATTTGTCGGAAATAAGAATTTTTTTCATGGGATTTTTGGCTGAGGGATTACATGTTAAAAAATGCACAGTTTAGCAGCTTTGCTATAATCCCGGTATTGCCAAGTGAGACATAAATGCAAATGCCTGAACAATTCCCCCCCTCTATTGCAAAGATGCGAATTACCCCATCTCGGCTCATTTTATTGGCGCCTCTGATATTAATACTGGTAGTTATTTCGACAAACCTGATAAATCACATCTCTAGCAAAGCACCCGATGTGACATTTACCACCATTACCGGCAAAAAAATTGCTATGAAAGATTTACGCGGCAAACCGGTAATCGTTACATTCTGGGCAACTGATTGCCCCACTTGTATAAAAGAAATCCCCGACCTGATTGATCTCTATGCCAAGTATCATAAGCAAGGCCTTGAAATCATAGCTGTTGCCATGTATTACGACCCGCCCAACCATGTCGTCAGCATGACTGAAAACCGGAATCTCCCCTATTATGTTGCGCTGGACTTAAAAGCGGAACACGCCCATGCCTTTGGTGATGTAAATTTAATTCCCTGCACCTTTTTTATTGGCCCTGACGGATTGATTGACCTAAAAATAACCGGCGCTTTTGACCCTGCTAAAATGAAAGCCCGTATTGAAACACTGACAAAAGGATAAGCCATGCTCTGGTTAAAAGCTTTGCACTTGATTTTTATGGTCACCTGGTTTGCCGGCCTTTTTTATCTGCCCCGCTTGTATGTTTATCATGCGATGAGCTCCGATGAAATCAGCAATGAGCGCTTTAAAGTGATGGAGCGCAAACTGTTTTTCGGCATTATGACGCCTGGCATGATAGCTACCTTTATATTTGGTATCTGGATGCTGGCTAATTACGCATGGGGGATTTATTCTGCAAGTGGTTGGCTACATGCAAAACTGGCGTTGCTTGCACTTCTGCTGGTTTATCACTATTTCTGCGGTGTGTGGCTAAATGATTTTAAACATAACCGCAATCAACACAGCCATGTTTATTACCGCTGGATGAATGAAGTGCCGGTATTATTTTTGGTCGGCATTGTCATTCTGGCGGTGGTTAAGCCTTTTTAAAACGAATCCTTCGCTATCAGTAAAGTTCTATATAGCTTTAACTACTCTTACCCACCCTATTAAATTTATAAATACCGCTATGAATAAAGATCATTTAACAGACCATCCTTCGATGGATTAAGTTGTTAATGAATCTTTTTCAATTGGGAGTTATTTATGAATATCCACTGTAAATTTATAGCCGTTTTATTGCTGTTTGCATGCGAGGTTGCAAACAGTAGCGAATCAAATTATGACATTATCGCCAAGCTGGATTCAGGTCCAGGCAATGTCACAGTTATGAATAATGGCCGAATCATAATGAGTATGCATCAGTTCTATCAGCCGAAATACACCGTTGTTGAGTATAAAAATAAATCCCTGGTGCCGTTTCCTAATGAAGAATTAGCCGCTGCGGATTCAACAGCAAAGCTGAAACTCGATTCGGTGCTGGGTATCCGATCTGCTGCAAACGGTATTGTCTGGATGCTGGATAATGGCATGCGTAGCGGTGTAACTCCAAAGCTGGTGGGTTGGGACACTAAAAGTAATAAACTTCATCAGGTTATCAATCTGCCGTCACCGATAACACCAAAAGATGCGTTTGTGAACGATTTCGCGGTTGATACCCGGCGCAATCATATTTTTATTAGCGATCCGGCCAGTGGCGCCAATGCTGCATTGATTGTTGTCAATCTGAACACAGGAACAGCAAGACGCGTGCTTGAGGGACATACCAGTTTGATTCCTGAAAATATCGATCTGCTGATTGATGGTGTAGCCATTCAAGTCAAAGATCAATCTGGACAGCTGGTTAGACCGCATATTGGGGTAAACCCGATTACCGAAGATCTGGATAACGTGTGGGTATATTTTGGCCCTATGCATGGACACAGTCTATACCGGATAAAAGCAGACGATCTGGTGAACGAGAATTTAGATGCCAAGCGCTTGGCAAACCATGTGCAACGTTATAGCGATAAACCGATTTCGGATGGAATATCCATCGACAAGGCTAACAATATCTATCTGGGCGAATTGGCGGCAAATGCTATTGGCGTTATTTCCCCTAATAGAACATACCGACGGCTGGCTCAGTGCCCAAACCTGTCGTGGGTGGATTCGTTCAGCTTTGGGCCGGCGGGACAATTATATGCGGTTGTTAATCGGTTGCATCAATCAGCAACGCTTAATGGCGGAGTGTTGAAAGCAAAGCCGCCTTTTTATCTGTTACAAGTAAAATCCTTGGCAGCCGGATTGCCTGGGCGATAAATCAAATTTCATGAGCCGCTATCGTTTGGCCTATCGCCATGATTTTATGGCGAAGCCAACGATGCGCCGGATCCTTGTCTCGCAACAGATGCCAGATCATCACTAAATCATAAGCCGGAAGTTCGAGAGGGACAGGAAAAATTTCCAGAGGCGCCAGTTTTTTAAACTGTTCGGCAATTCTATAAGGCAGAGAGAGGACCATATCGGTTTCGGCGACTATCAGAGGCGCTGAAAGGAAGTGCGGAACGATGAGTTGGATTCGCCGTTCCAGGCCAAGCTCCGACAATTTTTTATCGATTTCACCCACGTTGCTTCCCGTCCTGGAGATCAGCATATGGGAAACAGCTACATACTCTTCTAATGACGGCGCCTGTCTTATCAGGGGATGATTTTGTCTGACCACACAGGTCATTCGGTCGCTAAATAAAGGTTGGCAGCGTAAATGTGCGGGTGGATTTAACACCGATGCGAAACCAAGCACCACATCCAAGCTACCGCTTTCCAATTGTGAGACCGGAAAAGAGGATTCCGTGCGTTTAACATGAAGATTAATGCCGGGCGCAATGTGTTCGATGCGTCTGGATAACTCAGGTATTAAAAGCAATTCCATATAATCCGTGGCGGCAAGGACAAAGCGTCTCTGACTCGTATCAGCCTTAAATTCCATTGGGGGTTGAATGAGTTGTTCCATCTCAGCCAACAAAGATCTGACCGGCGTAATTAAGGCCAGCGCCCTTTCTGTCGGTTTCATGCCGTTCGGTGTTTTAACCAGCAAAGGGTCATCCAATTGCTGACGCAATCTATGCAAAATATGACTCATCGTCGATTGGGTAATAAACATCTGTTCTGCGGCACGGCTCACATTTAACTCGTGCATCAACACATCAAATGCCACCAATAAATTCAGATCAAACGTTCTTAAACTAGACATTAGGTTTTTTAGTTGTTGGCCAGACGGTAACTTTTGGGCGTTATGGTAACTGATGGTTTCAAAGCGTTGGCTATTAATTATTTCAATAGTGCCATGAAATTTAACCATTTAACAAAGCATCTTTTTCACCCTACTGTATGTCCCAGGCGCATCGTAATACTTGAGTCGATTCCAGGCCCCTCATTGGCAAATTGATGATGTTTCCGCTGCGCTTATTTTTCTGGATAACAAAAGCTTTATCCAGCAATGATTCACGCCAGGAGATACAACTATGTCTGCAAATCTTACCAAACAAATTTTTCGACCCTATACCGGAGAAAAAGCACGAATCACCCGTGCGTATGATTATCTCATCCTGGTATTGGCGCTGTTTTTATTTATCGGTTCCTTTCATCTGCATTTTGCCCTGACCGTCGGCGATTGGGATTTCTGGATAGACTGGAAAGACCGGCAGTGGTGGCCGCTGGTCACACCGCTCATGGGCATTACCTTCCCGGCGGCGGTTCAGGCCGTGATGTGGGAAAAATTTCGTTTACCGCTGGGCGCTACCTTATGTGTAGCAGCCTTATCGATAGGAACCTGGGTTGCCCGGATCTTTGCCTATCACTACTGGAATTTTTTCCCCATTAACATGGTGCTGCCATCGACCATGCTGCCTGGCGCACTCGTCTTGGACGCAATTTTGATGCTAAGTAACAGCATGACGGTGACGGCTATTTTCGGCGGTGCTGCTTTTGCGTTGCTGTTTTATCCCAGTAATTGGCCGATTATCGGTATGTTTCATGAACCGGTTGAATATGCCAACGGGCAGTTAACGGTCGCTGACTTGTTCGGATTCCAGTATATCCGAACCGGCATGCCGGAATATTTACGCATCATCGAGCGGGGTACGCTGCGCACTTACGGTCAATACGCAGCGCCGTTAGCGGCTTTTTGTTCGGCTTTGTTATGCTCTTTGATGTATACCTTATGGTGGTATATCGGAAAGTGGTTCGCAACGGTTCGTTACCTGACCAAAATCTGAAGGAGACGCTGTATGAAAACCTTATTAATAAAAAGCGTGGCCTCGCTGAGTTTCATTCTTTCACTCTATATACTGAACATTCAAACCGTGATGGCGCATGGCGAAAAGGCGTTAGAGCCGTTTATCAGAATGCGCACGATTCAATGGTATGACGTGCAATGGTCCAGGCAAAAATTTGCAGTCAATGAAGAAATCAGTGTTAGCGGCAAATTTCATGTGGCTGAAGACTGGCCTGTCAGCGTACCTAAACCTGATGCAGCCTTTTTGAACATATCGACGCCGGGCCCGGTATTAATCAGGACTGAGCGCTTTTTAAACGGTAAGCCCTATGTGAATTCTGTCGCCCTACAGCCGGGCGGCGATTACAGCTTCAAAGTTGTCTTAAAAGGCCGTTTGCCGGGGCGTTATCACATCCATCCCTTCTTTAATCTGAAAGATGCCGGTCAGGTGATGGGGCCGGGGGTATGGCTTGAAGTGTCAGGCGATGCGGCCGATTTTAGCAACGAGGCCAAAACCATTAATGGTGAAGTCATTGATATGGAAACCTATGGACTGAGCAATGGCATATTCTGGCATCTCTTTTGGGGAGCTCTGGCTACGGCCTGGTTGCTCTGGTGGGTGCGGCGGCCGTTATTCATTGCCCGTTACCGGATGCTGCAAGCAGGCCTGGAAGATGAACTGGTCACCCAACAGGATAAACATATCGGTAAAGCCATTTTGATTGGCGTGCCGTTATTCGTGCTGGGTGCTAACTGGATGACGATAAGTGAGTATCCAAAAGCCATTCCTTTGCAAGCCTCACTCGATCAGATCCTGCCACTGTCAGCGCAGGTCAATGCAGGCGTGGTCGATGTCGACACCTTAAAAGCCGAATACCGGATACCGGAACGCGCCATGACTTTTCTCGTAAAAATCAATAATAGAAGCGATAAGCCTATTCAGGTGGGTGAGTTAGCCGTTGCCAATGTTCGCTTCCTCAATAAAGAGCTTGCCATGTCTAGTCAGGACAATACCGATAGGATGATAGCGCCAGATGGCTTGACTCTGGATAATGCCAACCCCATCCAACCGGACGAAGAGCGCACGATGACGATTATCGCTAAAGATGCGTTATGGGAATCTGAAAGGTTAGATGGGCTGATACGGGATTCTGATAGCCGGATTGGGGGGCTGCTGTTTTTTTACGATGAGTTAGTAGGCGAGCGATTTATCTCCAGTATAACCGCCGCTGTCATCCCAAAATTTAATTAATACTCAAGAGGAAAAGATTATGGCTACAACATCTGAACAATTGCCTTTATTGGCAGAAAATGCCAGCAAAGTACCCTGGTATTTGCTGGATTTACCCAAGTATCTGAAGGGCTTTGGCATACTGACCGTTATTTATATGGGACTTCGCATTTACCAAGGCGCATTCGCCCTATCATCAGGCCTGGATTCCACGGAACCGGCCTTCGAACAGTACTGGATGCGGCTTTTTTACATTGAATTAGGTGTCATCGCCCTCTTCGTAACCGGAATGTGGGGGTATTTATGGTTTTCACGGGATCGACATCTGGACACACTGTCACCGAGGGAAGAAATCCGTCGTTATTTTACCCTGACCATGTGGATAAGCATCTACACCTTTGCCGTCTATTGGGCGGGCAGTTACTTTGCCGAACAGGATAATTCCTGGCATCAGGTCGCCATTCGGGATACGCCTTTCACGGCCAATCATATTATTGAGTTTTATTTCAATTTTCCGCTTTATGTGATTTTAGGCGGCTCCGCCTGGTTATATGCCAGAACACGTCTACCGCTTTATGCAAAAGGCATTTCGCTGCCCTTGACGCTGGCGGTATTCGGGCCGTTCATGATTCTGGTCAGCGTTGGCTTTAATGAATGGGGACATACCTTCTGGTTTAGAGAGGAATTTTTCGCTGCGCCTATCCATTGGGGTTTTGTGATTGGTGTTTGGTTCGCCTTAGGGGTCGGCGGAATACTCCTGCAAGGTGTAACGCGATTGATTGAATTACTTGATGAAATCGAAGAAAAACCATGAGTATAAAACTGAAGCGGTTTAGGACTTAGCCCATTCCGGGAAATAGGCTTCCCGTTTAAGGCGGTACACAGGTAAGGTTTAACCTACAGACTGGTCCCGCCTTAAGTGGGCAGCCGAGAAATCTATAATCTGGAGCATTCGTTCACTATGGTATTAATTAACCCCGCCAGGATGCATTATGCCTGGACTGTTCTCGGCGTTACCTTTTTCTGTTTATTTATTGCGGCGGCGGTTCGTTCTATCCCGGGAATCATTCTCCTGTCCCTGGAGCATGAATTTCACTGGAGTCGGGAAACCATAACTGGCGCTGTTTCAATAAACCTGCTTTTGTTTGGCTTAGCAGGTCCTTTTTTAGGCAGATTGATGGATCTGTATGGAGCAAAAACCATCACCATATTAACAATTTCTCTGGTAGTTCTGGGAGCAGGCGGAAGCCTTTTCATGCAAGAGCCTTGGCAACTGTATCTGCTTTGGGGGCTCATAGTCGGTGCAGGTTCAGGCGGAACTTCAATTGTGATGGGTTCCGCCATTATTAATCGCTGGTTTAAGAAACGACGCGGACTGGCTTTGGGTGTCTTAGGCGCAGCATTTTCGTCCGGCCAATTAATTTTCACACCAGTTTTAATGAACCTGAATATTCATCAAGGTTGGCGGGCTGCCACGTTGTTTATTGTCTTATTGTTGGGATTGATCATCTTACCTCTCGTTATTAGATTTATGGTTGATGATCCTGGCTTGAAGGGAATGCGGCCCTATGGCGCCAATGGGTCTGATGCTCCACCGGCTCGCCCTGATCCGAACCCGATGCGTTTGGCAATGGCTAATCCTCAATTCTGGTTACTGGCATTCAGTTTTGGTATTTGCGGTTTTACAACCTCGGGCCTGTTTCAAACGCACTTGATTCCGCACGGTATAGAACATGGCTTTACGGAAATGACCATGGCGGTCTCCTTAGGCTTAATGGGCGCTACCGATATCGCAGGAACCATTTTATCTGGCTGGCTATGTGATCGCTTTGGCAAACGCTGGCCACTGGCGAGTTATTACACACTTCGAGGCGTCTCATTAATGCTCTTGCCTTATGTCGAATCGACCGGGCAACTCATGGCGTTTTCTGCGGTTTATGGGTTGAACTGGTTGTCAACTGTCCCGGCAACCTCAGCCTTGACAGCGGATTTGTTTGGCAAACAAAATGTGGGTGTCGTATTCGGATGGATTTGTTTCGCCCATCAAGTGGGAGCCGCTTTAGCGTCTTATGGCGCCAGCTATCTACATAGTTTGGCAGGGAATTACACCTTGGCGTTTGTTACCTCGGGTCTTTTTGCCTTAGTCGCTACCGGACTTGTTGTAAATGTACGAGGCTGAACAGAAGCTGAGAATGTCAAAAAACCATGGTGAAAAAGCAGAACACAAATGGGTAAATTCCGCATCGGGGTTTGCTTCAAAACTAATTTTCGTGGAAATTGAATCCCTTATCAGGAGATAACATGTCATACCTACCCTCAAGCCCTAACCTTAACAGCTTCGGCGGTATGCTGGCGAAATATCCTCGCCGTGGAATTTTGCTGTTCAAACTACTCGAAGACATCAAGAGCGGTTTTTCTCCCCTCAGCAAAGAAATGCGTGAGCTGATTATCACTTATATATCGGGCTTGAACCATTGCGAATTTTTCTATAAAGCACATAAAGAAAAAGCAAAAGAACTGGGCATTGATGAAGCCGTCTTCGATCAATTACAGACCGATATTAGCGGCGCCAACGTCGATGAGAAATTAAAGCCGCTTCTCCATTACATCAAAAAATTAACCCTTACACCTGATCAAATTACTCAAACCGATGCGCAGAGAATATTCGATGCCGGTTGGGACGAACAGGCTCTTCTTGATTCGGTTGGCCTGTGTGCAATCGTCAATTGTGTGAACCGTTTTGTTACTGGAATAGGCATTGATTTAGACGTACAAAGCAAAATGTATAAGGTACAAGGAGTAAGCGGTTAATTGTATAGCGGCTTACATTTATCTTTTTCACATGTTTATCGTGATCTAGAAGAAATCATGGAGGAACGTGGCGTTAATGTTGATGATGCGACCCAGAAAACTCCGCTGGGTTATCGACTGTTCTCCGTCGCTCGCAGCTGAAACCAAAAAAACGCAAACGTGCTGTTGACAAATTTGGCGACACCCTTGATTTTATGGTGTCCGAACAGTGTGACGAAATGGCTGCTGCCACGTACTTCAAACAGGCGATCAACAACAATGGTTTCACCCATAAAGTCGCCATGGATAAAAACGGCGCCAACTAAGCCGGTATTGAGAATATCAATATGTTACTGTTGCTGACGGGATTGTTTAGTTTTATAGCAATCTGTCAGGTCAAATATTTGAACAATTTGATCGAACAAGATCATCGGTTTATTAAAAAATTACCAAACAGATGATGGGATTTAAGGCCTTAAATATTATTTGCGACAGAACCAATCGACCATCATCTTAAAAGCTCAAGAAATCGATCCACTTGATCAGCCTCCGTCGCAAAGCTGGTTACCAAGCGCACCAACACTTCGTGTTGACCTAACAGGCCTGGTTTTGCGCGGGGCGGATTCCACTGATAAAAAACAGCACCTTTTTCCTGGAGCTGATCCGCGTGCGCTTTATCCAAAATAGCAAATACTTCATTGGCTTCTGCGTACCACGCTAATCGTGCATGTTTAGAGTTAACGATGCCATCTCGCAAGCGCTCAGCCATAGCATTGGCATAACGCGCCATGTCTAACCAAAGCTCATCGTGTAAATAAACGTCAAATTGACAAGCGATAAATCGGCTTTTAGAAAACAGCTGCGCGGCGCGTTTACGAATAAACGGTAAATCTTTGGACAGTTCCGGATTCATAAATACCAAGGCTTCGGCGCACCAGCAACCGTTTTTGGTTGCACCGAAAGAGACGATATCCACACCCCGTTTCCAGGTCATTTCCGCTGGCGTTAGCTCCAATGCAACCACCGCATTCGCAAAACGCGCGCCATCCATATGCAAGGGTAAACTGTAAGCTTGTGCAATCTTGGCAATTGCGGCAATTTCATCAGGCTGATAAAGCGTGCCAATTTCGGTAGCCTGGGTAATGGAAATAGCCATCGGTTGCCCCGCATGTATAAAATTAGGCGGAAAACGCTCGATTTCGGCTTTGAGGTTGTGAGGATCGATTTTACCGTTTTCCCCATCCACCGGCGCCAGACGTGCGCCATGCGTAAAAAACTCCGGTGCGCCACATTCATCTTCCAGCATATGCGCTTCACGGTGACAAAAGGAAACGCCGCCTGGACGGTTGACGGCAGCCAGTGCCAGCGAATTAGCCGCTGTGCCGGTGCTGACAAAATAAACCGCAACTTCACGTTCGAATAGCTCGTTAAACCTTTGCTCGATCTTGCGATCAAGTGTGCTTGCGCCATATGGCGCTGAAAATCCTGCGGCAGCTTCCAACAATCGTTGCGCAATCGCAGGGTGTGCACCGGCCCAATTATCGGATGCAAAATTCATATTAAGTGTTATTGGCTATTCAGTTTAATAAAAAGACTTAGTTGTGGTTTATTCAGTTTTTGATCATGACTGTGAAACAGCTTCCAATATTTGCCACTTTTCACAAAGATACCGTAATAACAATCGTAATTGCGTCTGATAACACATTATATGTTAGCGGTGATTTCAGCACAAAAACTGCATGCGGACCAATAACTAATAGTATTGCAAAAGGAACGGTTCTGACTGGTCAGCATTAGGATCAGGCAATAATATGAATGAATGGATAATTTGGATGCAACTGACAAAATTGCGCTGTATATGATAAACGTTGGCGTTATCCGAAACGCCCTTATTTTAACCGGAGGCGGAGGAAACTTTATCCGGGTCGAAACGGTCGCATGTCTTGAAGTTTGACTCATCAAGTGGATTTTGGAGAAGGCCCATTCGTCACTGAGTTTGTGTCTTATAACATAGTAAAGAATAAAGCGGGATATCATCGTCCGCAAGGAGATCGCAATATGCAAGAAGTATTCGTATCGACCGGATTCCAATTCGGTTTTCTGTTTTGCATGAGAACTGAAAACGCCATAGATCCGGCGGCATTCAAACCATTCTTTAAAGATCTTCCAGTTGACCCCAATATCAAGGGTCATTACCGATACCGGCGATTGTCACGGTTTAGGATTACCGAAGCGGGAGTGATGAAGCTTCCCCATGGTTACCTGTTCCAAAGCAAGGAATATAATCCAGTGGTGGGCGACATCAAAAGAGAGTTTGAAGAACTCAGCGATGAACTCGTCAGTTTGGAGATGTTTAAAGCTCTTCTGCTGGTGTTTCGGGATTTTTGCGCACTCCGTCCCGGCGCTGAAATCGGCGTCCACCAGATCCGGACGACCTGCTCGCCGGATAGTTTCGGCGATCCCGCGCCTGAGGGCATACACCAGGATGGTACCGATTTCGTCTGTATTTACTCGATCGACCGGAACAATATCGAGGGCGGGGAAACCCATTTATACACGAGCAAGACTGGAGAGGCGTCAGTTCTCAACAAAACGCTGTATCCCGGAGAACTGGTCTTGGTCAACGATCGAAAATTCTTCCATTATACGA
This sequence comes from uncultured Crenothrix sp., assembly GCA_964450225.1. Taxonomy (GTDB): domain Bacteria; phylum Pseudomonadota; class Gammaproteobacteria; order Methylococcales; family Methylomonadaceae; genus Methylobacter_C. Next base: position 20,357 of record CAYVFT010000010.1, read on the forward strand.
CTCCAGTGCGTCCGGCTAGCGTGGGCAATGGAACCCGTGATGTATTCGTTTTGACGTGTCCGAGTTTGATCATGGATTTTTGATGGGTACAACAGGTAGCTTGGCGTGCCATAAAGAAGAGAAATCAAAATATGCCGCTTCGGATTCTCTATTCCGAAGCAGCAATTTCCTGTAATGCCTGCAATAATCGCTCAATTTCCTCACGAGTGTTGTAGGCCAAAAGTCCGATGCGCAGGAAACCACCGCCAACCTCGACATTCAATTTTTCGGCGAGGCCCAATGCATAAAAGTTGCCATGCCAGGTGAAAATGCCGCGATTACCCAATTCCTTGGCGATGGCATAAGGGGTTTTCCCGGCTAACCGGATTGCGACCGTGGGGGTACGCCAGGCGAAACGTGCGGGATCGGTAATGCCGTACAGGGTCAGCCCAGAGATTTTTAACAGTCCGGCAATCAAATGCTCGCATAACTCCCGCTCATACCGTCGGCTCGCTTCCAATGCTGCGACTAGTGCCTCGCGGCGTGACCCGGAGGGCGAGACGCGCTCGCCCAATTCGGCCAGATAATCGATGGTCGCCACCAGTCCCGCCAACCCCTCATGATTTAGCGTTCCCGTTTCCCAGCGCGATGGCACTTCCTCAGGGGCGGGATGTACCTTGTACGGGCGGAGCTGGGCAAGATGCTGCCGTTTACCGTACAGGATGCCGACATGTGGCCCATAGAATTTGTAGGCGGAGCAGGTGAGAAAATCGCAGTCGAGCACGCGCACGTCGATCGGGCCATGGGGAACGTAATGAACCGCATCCACGAAGACCCATGCGCCGACTTCACGAGCCAGACGAATTACGGCCGCTACGTCGTTGACCGTACCCACGGCGTTGGACGCATAGCCTAATGCCACAACCCGAGTTTTCACATTGATCTGGTGCTTCAGATCTTCCATATCGAGCGTACAGTCTTCGCTATGGATATCCACGACACGAACGACTGCACCGGCCTCGTCTTCCAGCGCCTGCCAGGGCGAGACATTAGCGTAATGGTCGAGCCGGGTCACTACGATTTCGTCGCCCGGACGTAACTCACGACCGATGGCGCGACTGACTGCGAAAGTAAGCGTGGTCATGTTGGCTCCGAAAACCACCTCATCGGGATCGCAACCAAGCAGGTCGGCGACCGCTGCCCGTGCCGAGTCAATGCATTCATCCGTCCGCCGGCTGGTCGCAAAAGCTCCGTGGACGTTTGCGTTAGATTTTACAAGGTAGCGGGATATGGCATCGATCACAGAGCCGGGTACTTGAGAACCGCCGGGGCCATCGAAAAAAACGGGAATGCATCCTTCGATCTCCTGAGAGAGCGCCGGAAATCGTGAACGTACCCACGCCGGGTCGAGGGGCAGCATATGAAACTCCTGTATTTAAGTTGAATTTAACAACGCTTCGACAAGATGATAAACGTTTTTTTATAGCCCTAAAACAAAAAGTGGGTAATCGCCCCTTTTTCGGTTCTGTCGCAAATTTTCTTCACAACGGGTTTTTGAATAGAATTTGCAAAGCACGACCTTTGCGATTTTGTAATCTTGACTTTGCCCTGCCATCAAAACCTGCACACGCTGCAACTGTAATTTGCCATAAGAAAACATTTAACCTCCATAGATCAAGGCATCCGGGATGAAATAAAACTCGCGCCCATCTATGCTTACCCACCAATTGTCGTCTTGGCGTTGCCAAGCCAGCTTGGCTTTTTCGTTTGTCGAAAATTTACCATCCGCAAAATAAAGCACACGGTAGTGGACTTGGTCCTTAAAGGTGATGTTCGTTATCCATATCTCCGCGCTGTGTTTGGGTAGGTCGCGCAGGACGCGGAACTCGCACCACTGGTCTAAAGTCTGCTTATCGGCAGAGCACTTGATTTCGCCGTAGGCATCAAATTTCTCAGGGCCAGTTTCAGACGAAGTAGCCGACTTGGATGATTGGTTATCCACAGAGAGTGCGAAATTGATAGTATATTTGGCCGTCTCTCCGCGCCGCTCAGCATTGGGCATCAGATAGACGCGGACGATATATTCGCCGCCTTTCGACAAGCTACCCACGAAGCGATTTCCGGATATCGAACCGATGAACATCGCGCTGTCCGCGTCCGGCGCCGTGATATTGAAATAGTTGGAGCGATTACTGGTTTCCAGGATTACCGCCATCGACTGTCCTGCCTTGGCGCTTAAGCGATAATCAACGATCTGGCGACCTTTGATTCGGCCCTTAATGGTGGCGCCAGTCTCTCCCGGTTTGAACTGTACCCGTTCCTCGCGAATTTCCACGGCAGTAGCCGCGTTGATGCTGAAGATAAGAAAGAGCGAGAGGGCTTTGATAAGTATGGATTTCATTTTACAACTCCTTAATTTTATCGAAACATTATAAGATCAATTTATGTTTGGTCTTTGGGGGCCGATAATCTAATAAAGCATCAGCCTAAATAATAGCGTCCGGACGGCTGTCAAGACGATAGTTCTTTAGATCGAGGGCCTGCTGAGCATATAACTGTCGCTGCCGAGGGAAGTAAATCAACAACGGTACCGATCAGGACATAATCCAGAAGTTGTTTGCCCAATGAAGGCCGACTGGCATCCACAAAGAACCGACACTATAAACAGCCCAGACGAAGGCAGTAAGTAAAATAAGCAAAAAGCTTTAGAATAATTAATTATAAATATTTGGCGCGAAGCACAACATTCCTTCTCCCGCGGGAGACTGGGGTAAGGGGAGATTTAAACAAGACAAAATGCATTATTTTGATCCCCTCATCCTAACCCCTTCGGCACCGCCGTTTGGCGTGGAATGGAAACCAGAGCAAGATACCGTCACCAGAGAATATGAAGATCTCGGCTTAAAAGGGCCGCTTCGGTCCCGGTTTGCCGCGCATCAACGATGGCGCGTTATTGTTCCTACTGCATATGATGTCCAAAATGCACCCCGCACCCGCACAAGGCGGAGAAGGCTCGTGTATTGCCATCGTCTTTAACGGCTCGCGTTATATATACGGGCGCTGCAGGTAGCGGGGAAAGCAACATCCGCCGCTGGATTATTGAAAATGACTATCTGGAAGCTGTTATCACCCTGCCCAACCAAATGTTTTACAACACAGGCATCTTCACCTACATCTGGATTGTCAGTAACCACAAGCCTGAAGCGCGGCAAGATAAAGTGCAACTGATTAATGCCGTCGATTTTTTCGTGGAAATGAAAAAAAGTCTGGGCGACAAACGCAATGAAATCGGCGACGGCAAAGACGGCAAAGACGGCAAAGACGGCAAAAATTTGATCGCAAACAGCTATTTTATCGGGTTGGCAAGTTCCAAAAAACGCAAAGACAAAGAAGGTATCGTTGAAGAACTGCAAGCAGGGTACAAACTATAGGAACAACTGCTTGAGCTGCTGACTCAGCATCAAAGCGATGAAATGTTTTACAACCGCACAGAGTTTGAAAACCACTTAAAGACATTGTTCTCGCCGGAACAAGATAGTGTAGAATCGTTAATCAAGCTCGATAACCTGCTAAAAAAAGCCTTGTTGGAAGCCTTTGCCGAAAAAGACCCGACGGCGGATATTTGCTACGATAGCAAAGGCAAAATTGATAAAACCGCGCTACTGGCGGAGGTTAAAAGCCATTGCGAAACCTATTTGGCAAAGGTTTATTTGGCCAGCAGTCCGGGTTTATGCACAGAGGAATTGAAGCGATACCGAATTTTTTAAAATATTATTTTTTGTCCCAAGAGTTCATTAATATTGTTGATTCGTCCACTTATGGTTCAAATTTAATTTTTCCAATACCGGGAAACAAGGAACAATTGTTAATTATTGATATTGTAAAACAGGAAACCCAAAAAAGAGAGTGACGTGAATACAATATAGCTTTATTAAAAATAGGTAACTAATTGATTTAATTGGTGGCGATAGGTGGACTTGAACCACCGACCCCGGGGTTATGAATCCCGTGCTCTAACCAGCTGAGCTATATCGCCATTTCGGCAGGTCTTTGTAAAGACCGCGAATTATAGGTATCACCTCTTACTTTGTCAAACATTGAATCGAAAATGAACGACGTCGCCATCTTTGACGATGTAATCTTTACCTTCTAGCCGCCATTTTCCGGCGTCCTTCGCGCCTTGTTCACCTTTATAGGTAATAAAATCTTCATATGATATGACTTCAGCGCGAATAAAGCCTTTTTCAAAGTCACTGTGAATAACACCCGCTGCTTGTGGAGCAGATGCACCTACAGGAATTGTCCAGGCTCTGACTTCTTTTACGCCGGCAGTAAAATAAGTGGCCAGATTTAACAACGTATAACCCGCTCTGACGACCCGATTTAATCCGGGCTCCTCCAGGCCCAAATCATCCAGAAATTCTTTCTTTTCTTCTTCATCCAGCTGGGCTATTTCTGCTTCTATCGCAGCGCAGATCGGTACAACCATTGCGCCTTCCTTGTCAGCCAGCGCCTGCACTTTATCCAGCAGCGGATTATTTTCAAAACCATCGTCCTGCACATTGGCTATATACATGGTGGGTTTGAGTGTCATTAAACAAAGGTCTTTAATCAAGGCTTTTTCATCATCCGTTAGCGATAACGTCCGGGCCGGTTCGCCTGCATCCAGCTGTTTGAAAACCCGCTCTAAAACCAGCTTTTTCGCCTGCTCGTCTTTATTACCGGTTCTAGCCACTTTGGTTGCGCGTAACAAGGCTTTTTCAACTGAAGCCATGTCGGCAAGAGCCAGTTCAGTATTAATCACTTCAATATCTGAAATGGGATCAATTTTTCCAGCAACATGAACAACGTTATCATCTTGAAAACAGCGCACAACATGCGCTATGGCATCGGTTTCCCTAATATTAGCCAAAAACTTGTTACCCAGGCCTTCGCCTTTTGATGCGCCGGCAACCAGTCCCGCTATATCAACAAATTCAATAGTTGTAGGCAATATGCGCTCCGGCTTGACGATTTCCGCCAGTTTTTCCATTCTGAAGTCTGGTACCGGCACAACCCCGACATTGGGATCAATGGTGCAGAATGGATAATTTTCTGCGGCAATTTTTGCTTTGGTTAATGCATTAAACAGGGTTGACTTACCAACATTGGGCAAGCCAACGATTCCACAATACAGCGCCATAGAGTTCTCTTGAGAGTTTTAAGTTAAGAAGTAAATAGAGGTACAGCAAGAATATCAAGCCGAAACAGGAGGGCAATTATACTAGCTATCGCTTTAATCCAAACAGTTAAAACACTCTTTTAGAGTTGATTCGCTCTGATAGGGCCCGGATCAAGGCAACTGTTTAGGGCTCCAGGTGGAATCTGTTTTGATAAGTGGACATGTTTAAGATATACCCACCATATAGAAGACTGCATTTGATTTAATTAACTTTATCAAAAAGATATTTAATGTATTAGATTGTATAAAAATTACGTTAATGCCCCCTTTCCCAAGTCCGACTCGATTTATAGCATGCGAAAATAGCCTTAATTAATACTCCGATATTCCGCCAAATGAATCTCATATTTTTTAAGCTTGGAGTATACAGCACGTGATGTAATGCCCATGCTTTCAGCGACTTTTTTTATGTCGCCCTGATGCCGTTTTAAAGCTGTTTCGAGAAAAGACTGTTCGATTCTGGCAAGGGTCTGTTCTTTTACGCCTTTCCATTCATCAACGCTTTCTGTTTTCCCTGGCAGCTCTAAATCCAGTTCCGTCATTTCTTTACCTTTGGTAAACAAAAGACTGCGTTCAAGGATGTTTTCCAACTCGCGAACATTTCCAGGCCAAGGATAGGCGCGAATTTTCTGCATAACTTCACGGCTGACCGATTCAACGGCTTTGTTATATTTTTTGTTCAAACGCTGAACAATCAATTGCACAAGATAAGGTAAATCTTCCGGCCGTTCGGCCAAGGGTGGAATGTTTAAGCGGACGACGTTGATGCGGTAATACAGGTCATTGCGAAACAGACCTTGTTGAACGAGGTCTTCCAGATTTTGGTTGGTTGCTGATATGATTCTCAGATCAACCGGCAAGGTTTGTTTGCCGCCCACTCTTTCCAGTTCACCTTCCTGAATCACCCGAAGCAAGCGGGTTTGTGCCGCGGGCGACAATGAATCGACTTCATCCAGAAACAGGGTGCCGCCTTCAGCTCTTTCAAAATAGCCATGATGCACTTCGATGGCCCCGGTAAAAGCGCCTTTTTCATGTCCGAACAAGGCGCTTTCGATCAGGCTTTCAGGAATTGCACCGCAGTTAATCGGAATAAATGGTTTCTGGCAACGATCGCTCATTGCATGAATGGCTCGTGCAATCAACTCCTTACCGACACCGGTTTGACCTTGAATTAATACCATCGCCAGGGTAGGTGCAATGACTTCAATGGATTGCAGTATTTTCTGCATCATTGGTGATTTGGCAATGATCGCCGGAGGCTGATGTTTTTTTGAGAGCGGCCTGCTTTGTTTGTGCCAAAGCCGTTGCATGCTGGCTTCAATACGGGAGTGTAATTCATTGATATTCTCAGTTTCCTTGACGGACGTAGTATCGGTGTATTCCATTCCGGCATGTCCTTGTGCCGCGTGGGGATTGGTGTAAATACATACTTCACACTTACCATCACGTCGGGCTATGCTTTTTTTGATTTCAACTTTGGCATAACCAAAGTTTCTCGCTGCGATGCCGCCAAAGACACTGGAGGTCATTCTGCATAATTCCGGGAAATTGGTAACCCGCTCGCCAAAAGGGCAACAGGAATTGGTAACGGTAACGCAGTCCTGATTGCTCGAAGTCAATGAAAATTTGCCGCCGATATTATTTTTAAGACCAAGAATGAGCTCGACATAACTTTCAATATCGAGCCGTTCAGTTTTATGAGTATCTTCACGATAGGTTTCTTCAAAAAAGCATCCGGCGGTTTTGGCTATGTGTTCAATCAATTGCTCACAGTGCTTTTGCCCTTGCTGTTCGCTGGCATGCATCAGCTCTAGGATAAAGGTTTGCAGAAAAAAAACCGGTGTAACATCAGAAAGGGGATCGTTGTTCATGATCTGTAAATGAAATAAAATTTCGCTAATTGAAGCACGGCTTCATTAATGTAGCAATGGTTAATAATCAACTTATTGTAATTTATGAAAAATGTTATTTGAGTTTAGTGGCACGGCATTTGCTATAATCTGAATGCAACTAATAATAATGAGGCATTAACAATGAACCAGGAAAAGCCACCTTTAGATCCGCATCCATTAAGCGAATACGTAGCATGGGCCGGATCACGTAACCGTGAGCCGCTATTGGGAGTTTTGAAAGAAAAACTGCCTAAAGATCCCGGCAATGTGCTGGAACTCGCCAGCGGCAGCGGTATGCATATCAACTATTTTGCGCCGCATTTTGAGCACCTGCATTTTCATCCTTCCGATAAAGACCAAGAAGTTTTTGATAACATCAAGAAACTGTCTTCAGATCATGGCAATGATAATATTGCCGATCCGGTGCATCTGGATTTAACCAAACCCGAAACCTGGTTTAATCCGGGCAAGGCAAAATCCTTTGCGGCCATGTTCTGTATCAATATCTTCCAGGTGGCACCCATTTCCATTGCCGACGGCATGATGGAATGTGCAGAAAATTTGCTTAGCGATGATGGCTTTTTGCTGATCTATGGTCCCTTTCAGGTTGAAGGTACCTTTACCACTGATTCCAATAAAGAATTTCACGAGACCTTAAGTTCTGCCGGTGTTTCAGAATGGGGTCTAAAAGATGTAGCCGATCTGAAAAAAGCAGCAGAAAGACATGGTTTGGAATTAAAAGAGCAAATCAATATGCCCGCTAACAATTTCTCGCTAATATTTGGCAGAAAATAATAAAACTCTTAATCATTCGCCGCGAACGGCTATACGGATGCAGAAGGCATAACAATGCAGGACCAATTGCCGAGCTCACGAAGTTTTATATACCATCATTCGTTACGTTCGTGGTGAAAATTATGGCCTAACATAACTCTAACTTTTCTCAATGAAGTTAGATCTGGAAAATAAAGTATGGTGCAACAATGTTCTGCCGTTATCATCGGAGTTGGCCCAGAGCTAGGCTTGGGCGCTTCACTTGCCTGCTATTTTGCCGGAAAAGGTTTACACGTTTTTATCGCTGGTCGAAGTGAAGACAAACTTCACAATATTGCTGATAAAATCAGGCACAAAGGCGGTTCAGCCACCTGTGTAGTTGCCGATGCAACCATTGAAGACGAAGTCGCGCATCTATTCAACAAAGTGCAGATTGATAGTTATAACATCGATATTGCTGCCTACAACGTAGACAGCAATTTTCCATCACCTTTGCTGGAAACAGATACCGAAACCTTTACCAAACTTTGGCAACAAAACTGTCTGGGTGCTTTTTTCTTCGGCAAGGAAGCTATTAATGCCATGAAAGAGCGACAGCAAGGCACCCTGTTTTTTACCGGCGCGACAGCATCATTAAGAGCAAAACCGCCGTTTACAGCCTTTGCCACTGCGAAAGCGGGTTTAAGAGCGTTAGCGCAAGGCATGGCAAGAGAATTTTCACCGCAAGGAATCCATGTAGTACATACTATTATTGATGGCGTGATAGATGGTGATCGGGCGAGAAATCAATTCCCGGACTATGTTAAAGCCAAAGGCAAGGATGGTTTATTGCAGCTTGATGCCATCGTCGAAACCTATTGGGCTATTCATAAACAACATCCCAGCGCATGGACTCATGAACTGGATTTGAGGCCGTTTAAAGAACCATTTTAAGAAGTTTTATGGGCCGAGTATTTGTGACAATTACTCTGAAACTAATAACATGTTTGAACAAAACGCATTTCAGCTTATCTCATAACTGAATTTTTTCTTTTCACCATAAGATCGGAAGACCAGCAGATGTTAAAAATCAAATTTCTCAAAACAACAGGTTTGGTTCTGGTAGCGTTTACAATGTTACTTATGATCAATATCAACATTGTTTCGGCTCAGGAAAAATCAGCATTAAACAGAGCGGTTATACTAGAAAACAAGGTTGACCTCCCGAGTAATAGTGTTAATACCAAAGTAATTCGAGTTACCTTTCCGGCCGCATTTAAAACACCCTGGCATACCCATGAGGGACCAGGACCACGTTATGTTGTCAAAGGTAAATTAAAAGTCGTTGAAGAAGGCAAAACCAACATATATTCTTCCGGCGATGTGTTTTGGGAATCCGGGAATTTAATGTCTGTAGAAAACTTGGCCGATGAACCCGCGGAAATAATTATTTTCGAATTAACAACCGTCAAATAAAACTACCCGCTGACATGTATCACTGCCTTATGGTAGAAGAAGAATTTGCTCCAGCCTCATCTAACTCATCGTCGAGCTCTAAAGATGAATCAGTTTTACCATCTGTGGCCAGATTTTTGCGCCACTGCAAAAAAGACTCGCGAGTAAATACATAACGATCAAGTGCAGCTTCATCAATAAACTTCAATGAGCCTTCCGCGTTTGCGCGAGTATTCAGCATGTAGATTAGTTGTACCGGCCAGCCTACATAACTGGTCGGGTTTGCCGCGGTATCAAATACCGCGCCAGGAATACCTCGTACAGTTGAGGGTCCCAGAAAAGGGATTACCAAATATGAACCCTGAGGAACCCCCCAGACGGCAAGAGTCTGCTCAAAATCCTCGTCATTTTGTTCTAGCCCAACACTTTTGCCGACATCAACGAATCCAGCCAGGCCCAGCGTGGTATTAAGTGCAAAGCGTCCGGTATCGCGAGCACTTTGTGCGAATTTAGCCTGTAGAACATCATTAATAACCACATTGATGGTTTTGAGATTACTGAAGAAATTGAAAACACCGGTTTGCAAAAATTGAGGCGTTATCCATTTATAGGCATCTGAAATAGGTTTGGCAACATAGTCATCGACTTTATCGTTGAAGGTGAACACGTTTCTATTAAAGTGCTCATAAGGGTCAGCCTTATTCGCAATATGTGGTTGTTCAGTAACTCCAGTGGTTGCACAGCCACCCAAAGAAATGGCAGCAACAATAAGGATGCCTGAGGTCATTCGCTGAATTTTTGTATTTCGATTGCCGCCGTATGGCTTGTTCATTGGTATAAAACCTGTAGCTTATAGTTTTGAAAATTATCAGTTTTTTCGTTTATTTTTGCTTTTAAAACATCAAAGCTCCTCCGTTGCACAATATAGTGTGCAAAATGGAGCACTATTCTTGGTTATTGAATTTGCTTGAAAGATTAATCAGCTCTGAATCGAAAGCAGGATATATATGGCTTTACTCTTAGCTGAAGGCAAAAAAAGCCAGACAGGATACGCTCAACGTAAATGAGGTAACCCATTTTATTCTCTGAATTGAAGATTGCCCTCTCCAGTAACGGGTAAGGTATAATTTATACTGCGAGATGGAGGCAAAAAGCTGTTCTTTAAACCGACTATATAAATCGGGCACTGCGCGCCATAACCGATAGAGTCCATAAAAGGCAAAAGACATCAAAAGATAAAAGACGATGATTTGGCTTTGTTGGCGGTTGGTGTGAAAAATATGCTCGATAAGTTCCTCAAGAGCAAGCTCGAACCACTCGAAAGCAATATGCACGATTGAGAACAATGAGTCCAACATCACATCGTACATAGTTATGACAATGCTGATCAGGATGAATTGGATCAGTATTTTTCGATTAGCAAATGAAATCATTGGTAGCACCCAAAAAATAGACTAAATAATATTGGCTATGACATAGAGCCGCGCTATGTGCGTCTCTACATGCTTTGTTGTTAGGGATCGGTACTTTAACCTGGACAAAATAGAATTATCACGAGAGCGGCTTTAGCCGCAAACGCATGGTCTTGAATTTTGACTAGGCTTCCGCTACGCTTCAACTTTCTTACCTCCCTGCTACGGCTACGCGGGGCTCATCGTACATCACTCCGCTATCGCCGCACTTCCTGCACTCCGCCTCCGAATAGAATTTCACTTTTCCGGTTTCAATGTCGTACATTGCGCCGACAATGCCAATTTCACCGCTTTTCACCATTGCACCCAGCAAGGGGCTTCTGCTTTTGATTTGCTCGACAGTCAGTTGCACATTTTTATCAGCCACTTTTTGCACGAGACTGTCTTCATCAGCGGCAAGCTTTAACGACTCTTCTGTGCGCACAGCATCCACAGCCGGTTTTATTTTGTGCAATAGTCCACTCAAATGATCGAGCTCTACATTTGCGCAAGCACCCTTGATTGCGCCGCAATGCGAATGGCCCAGCACCACAATCAATTTGGAACCCGCCAGCTTGCAGGCATATTCCATGCTGCCCAGAATATCGTCATTGATGACATTGCCCGCCACCCGCGCACTGAATACATCGCCCAGTCCCTGATCGAAAATCAGTTCCACAGAGGTGCGTGAATCCATGCAGCTAAGAATAATTGCTATGGGAAACTGTCCTTGCCGGGTGTCGTTAATCTGCTCCAGTAAATTCCGGTTTGATTTCAGATTATTAACAAAGCGCTCATTGCCTTCTTTCAGCAGTGTCAATACTTTTTCTGGCGTTAAAGATTTCTGGGTATCGTAGGTGGGCGCTCGGGCATTCTCAACCGGCTCCAGCACCCCATAACCGCGCAGGTTTTCAATCGTCAGTTTGATATGCTTGCGTTGTGCCTCGATTTTGAAGTTTTCAATTATTTCGAAGACATCGTAATCAATGTATTTTGAACGGGTTGCGTCAATGATGACTTCTGAATGATCGGGCAACTGTTCAAAGGTTTGTTGAATATTGGCTTTATTCAGAAAAGAGACATGTTCGGATAACCGGAGTATGGTTTTATTGCCGATATGCGACTCATTAAAATAAAAAGCGCTTTTATAATTTTCCAGCAATATCGAAAACAGGGCGGCGGTAAGACCAATGACAAGACCGATCAACAGGTCAGTAAAAACCATGCCTAAAATAGTGACGCAAAAGGGAATGAAATGGTACATACCCGCTTTGTACATAATTTTAAAGGATTTTGGCCGGATCAATTTATAACCGACGACCAGTAACACGCTTGCTAGACTGGATAAAGGAATTTTGTTAAGCAGCGTTGGGATAAGAAGGACCGCAAATAGCATTAGCAATCCACAGATAATCCCTGTCGCTTTGGTTTTTGCACCGGTTTGAATGCCAATAGAGCTACGCACGATGACTTGCGCAAGCGGCAATCCACCCAGCAAGCCACTAAAGGCATTGCCGATGCCTTGAGCAATCAGTTCCCGATTAGTGGAAGTTACTCTTTTATAAGGATCCATTTTATCAACCGCTTCCACAGAGAGCAGGGTCTTCAAACTGGCTACAAGAGCCAGAGTTAACGCGGTCATGTAAATAGCCGGATTGCCGAATTGGGAAAAATCCGGGTAATGCAGCTGACTCAATAAATCACTGGTATTTTGCAACACAGGGATCATAACCAAATGATTACCTCCCAACGCCAGTTCTGGATAGAAATTTTGCAGACCTTGATTAATTAGTACGCCAGTTAAAATCGCGATTAACACGCCTTGAAACAATTGAAAAAACCGGTACTTTTTCATGAACGGCTGTTCCCACAAAATAAGAATCGCCAACGATAGGAGTGCAATCATGATTGCCGTGGTTGAACAATATTCCAGCATATTCACCAGTTCAGAAAAAGACGAGTAGCTGTCAGGCTGAAAAAAGGACGAATCGCCTTCATAATCCCGGTCATAACCGATGGCATGTGGAATCTGTTTAAGGAAAATAATAAAACCCATACCCGATAACATGCCATTAATGACGGAAGACGGGAAATAATAGGCAATAACGCCAGCCTTGGTGAGCCCCATGACGATTTGGAAAACACCAGCCACCACCAGAGCGAGTAGAAAGCCATTGAACCCAAGCTTTTCAATGGCTGTCAGTACTATGACAGCCAGACCCGCGGTTGGACCGCTGATTCCCAACGAGGAGCCGCTTAATGGGGCAACTATGATGCCGCTGATAATCCCGGCAATTAAACCGGAGAACAGGGGCGCACCGGATGCCAGTGCAATCCCCAGTGATAACGGTATGGCTATCAGAAAAACCGCAATGCCCGCCGGAAGATCGTATTTCAGGTTGGCAAGCAGACCTCTGTTATTAGCCTTGGGGCTTGCATCAATATGCTTTTCTATTGCTTGCGATTTCATAATAGTAACCTTGAAGCTGTTATTGTTTGCTTAGTTGCCTTTCAAAATCAACGACCACCGCGCTGTGTTTCTCCGTCCTGCCATTTAATATCACCACAGCCTCATGTTTCTGGATTTTTTCCTTGCCGTGCAGATCAATGGTTTCGACCTTAATACCGTCGTCAGAAGCGGTAGCCAGAAAATCTTCAATCGTCTCCAGAATATCGTGATCGATAAACTTTGCTTTGCTCGCGTCGATGGTGACTGTACTTTGTTCCGGAATGCTTAAAATAAACTTTCTTAATAATGCTTTATTCAGAAAGGAAACATCCTTGTTCAGCGACAACAGATAGTGCGCGCCATCTTGAGTGAGCGTAATGGCTGCGTGATAGTTGGCCTTGATGACAAAAAACAGACCAATAACCATTCCTATGGCCATACCTTTTAATAAATCGGTTACCAGAATCGCAATCACGGTAATAACAAATGGAAGAAATTGACTCATGCCTTTTTGATAAAAGGTCTTGAATAAAACCGGATTGGCCAGCTTATAACCGGTATACAATAAGATGGCCGCTAGACAAGCGAGTGGAATATAGTTCAGGTAGTGCGCTAAAAACATGACGCTGAGCAACAAAAACACCCCATGAGTAAAACAGGCCACACGGGTCGTCCCTCCCGCGTTGATGCTGGCCGCACTGCGCACGATAACGGCAGTGATTGGCAAACCGCCCAGCAAGCCACTGATAATATTACCGACGCCTTGCGCTTTCAGCTCTCGGTTGGTGGGTGCGAGACGTTTCAAAGGATCCAGTTTATCAGTTGCCTCAAGACTTAACAGTGTTTCCAAGCTGGCAATAATCGCAATCGTTACGGCAACAGTATAAACATGCGGATTACCAAGATGACTAAGATAGCTGGAGTTTGGCAGTACAAAGTTATTGAAAAAATCGGTGGCTTTTTCTGAAACCGGCAAGTTGACCAAGTGTTCGCCTCTGACGGCCCACTCAGGAGCAAACTGCCTAGTGACCACGTTGTAGGCAACACCCCAAAGAACTGCCACTAATGGGCCGGGGATCAGTGTTAACCATTTTTGTTTCTTAAACGATGCCGTCCCCCATAGAATCATAATCAGCAATGCCACGACGCTGATAACAACCGAACCTGGTGATATATGACTAGAAAACGATTCAAGTACCTCCATGAAGCTGGTTAGGGCAGTATCCTGCATATAGCTCTCATCGCCCTCGTAATGGGCATGGTACCCTGTAGCATGAGGGATCTGCTTGATAATCAAAATCAAACCAATCGCCGCCAGCATGCCTTCAATAACTGCGGCAGGAAAAAAAGCGCCAATAATTCCGGCTCTCAGGAATCCTAGTACCAGTTGCATGATGCCCGCTAAAACACAGGCAACCAGCAAGCCTTGAAAACCGCCAAGAGCGTCAATCGCATTGAAAACAATGACGGTTAGACCGGCAGCCGGACCTGAAACAGCGAGCTGTGAACCACTGAGCCAGGAAACAATAAGGCCGCCAACCAGACCACCGATTAAACCGGAAAATAATGGTGCCCCTGATGCCAGCGCTATACCGAGGCATAAGGGTAAAGCCACTAAAAACACCACGATACCTGCCGGAATGTCATCTTTAAGATGACGAATATAATATTGTTTGTGTTTGTGTATCATGTCTAAAAGTCCGTTGATTTGATTTGTAGTTATTGCGAATAGTATCGATTCGATATTGTTGTGTCTAATAGTATTGATTCGAAACTATTCTGTCAATTACTATGATTAAAATTCCCACTCCGCTAAAGCAGGACAATTTGTTAACTGTAGCCTTTTGCTTTGTGGCGCTGCTTTTTGACTGTATTATTCTTTTGTCCGCATTAGCTTATTAGTCGACCGTAATCTTAATCTCTCTTCCTTTCACGAACCTTTCACGGCAGCCATTCCAGTTTATGAATATTTTATTGATAGAAGACGATGCTGTTTTGGCCGATGGCTTAATCCATACCCTGGCCAATAGCGGTTATACGGTCACCTGTGCAACCACGGGCGCTTATGCTGAACATTTGTTGCAAGCACAGGGTTTCGATTTGATCGTGCTGGATTTAGGTCTGCCGGATGTCGACGGCCTGGAATTGTTGCGCAGATTCAGACGACTTAGAGTGTCTTTGCCTATCATGATTTTGACAGCGCGTGATGCTGTTAATGACAGAATCACAGGCATTGAGCAAGGCGCTGATGACTATATGACCAAACCTTTCGAGCTTAGGGAGCTGGAAGTACGGATTAATGCCCTGATCCGGCGTTGCTATGGGGGATTTAGCAACGATATTGTGATTGGACGGCTGGTGCTGGACACCCATAACCACCAGGTATTGGTAGATGGCCAGCCTGTTTTGTTGTCGGCACGGGAATATGGCGTATTGGAAATTTTATTGCTGCAAGCCGGAAAAGTCGTTACCAAGGATCGCATTGCCCAACGATTATCGGTCGACGGTGACGCACTAACCGACAATGCCATAGAGATTTATGTGCACCGCCTGCGCAAGCACATAGAACCTTATGGTACAGTGATTCGAACGGTACGCGGATTAGGCTACTTATTGGAGAAATCAGCCGATGCATAAAAACAGAAGCCTCAAAACGGAGATGCTTTTTCGTTTGGTCATTCCGCTTATTTTTTTCGTGATAATCGATGCCGTTCTATCCTATTTCGTTACGCTGCATTATGTAGATGAAGCGTATGATCGATGGCTACTCGATTCCGCCCGATCCTTAACACAGGAAATCAAAGTCCGGGAAGGCAAGGTATTTGTCGAATTGCCGGCTGCTGCTTTGGAGATTTTCAAGTGGGACGAACAGGACAAAACCTATTTTAAAATCACCTCTTCAGAACAGGAATTGCTGGCAGGAGACAAGCTTGTTCCCGAACCACTGGATCCGGAAACAGATTGGTCACATCCCGTTTATTTTAACGATAAGATGTACAGTGAATCCGTCAGAGTCGTGTCCATGTTAATCAACCTCGACAACACGGCTGAAAGAATTTTTGTCCATGTTGCAGAAACTTTGAATAAGCGCAGGGCAATGATGACGGATATTTTATTAGCCGACCTGATTCCACAAATAGTTTTGATTTTATTAACGAGTATTTTTCTGTTGACTGGCTTAAAAAAGGGTTTGAAACCCCTGCATTTGTTGGCAAATCAAATCGCACAGAGGTCATCGCGAGATCTGAGTCCTATACCTGAAACGCACATTTTCCTCGAAGTGCGCACGCTGACCGATACTATTAATGACTTACTGGAAGCACACACTCAAGCAATCGCCACTCAACAACGCTTTATTGCCAATGCTGCGCATCAACTGCGCACGCCGTTGGCAGGCCTCAAATTGCAAGCCGAACGTGCTCTGCGCGAACAGGATTTATCCGCGATGCAACCGGCACTTCAGCAAATTCAAAATTCTGCTGATCGCATGTCGCATTTGACCACGCAATTATTGGTTCTGGCCAGGTCAGAACCCATCACTGGCGGTTACGAATTAGTACCGGTAGATCTTGTCAAATTAGCCAGACAAACCTGTATAGACTGGGTGCCTAAAGCATTACAGCGAAACATGGAGTTAAGTTTTGAAAGCCCGGAAGAGGCACTGTATGTGCAAGGCGATGAAATACTGCTACGGGAATTGCTAGCCAATCTTTTGGATAATGCCATTTCATACGGATATGAAAACGGCAACATTTTCGTCATGCTTCATCGTTATCCAGTCCCATGTTTGACTGTACTTGATGATGGACCCGGCATACCCGACACAGAAATGGACAAGGTTTTCGAGCGCTTTTACCGTACCCCTGGAAGTCCGGGTAATGGTTGCGGCTTGGGACTATCCATCGTTAAGGAGATTGCTGACCTGCACAAGGCACGCTTTGAACTGAGCAAATCCAGTATCAAAGGCGGTACTCGAATTAATTTGATATTTAACAAGTAAATTGCAGGGCCGAGCTAGTATCTATGACCCGACCTTCAAAGCTATCTTTTTCTGGAGGTATGACTTTTAAGTCCTGGCTTTGCTGTTGTTATTACCGGCTCCTCTCTTTCCAACCCCGCAAATTCGAATAACAAATCCAGCTCTTTATCAGTCAACTCATAAAAAGTACGCGCTTTTAGACGTTCTGGCAAAACCACTGGTCCGTAGCGTACACGCATTAAGCGACTAACAACGACTTCCTGCGATTCCCATAAGCGTCTGACCAGCCTGTTGCGTCCTTCGCTAACGGTAACGTGATACCATTTATTAGCACCTTCACCCCCAAAAAAATGAATAGCATCGAATTTGGCTTTACCATCCTCAAGCTCTACACCTTGCTTGAGTTTTTCCAGCATTGCATCCGGTACGTCGCCTAAAATACGCACAGCATATTCACGCTCTACCTGGGTTGACGGGTGCATTAAGCGATTAGCCAGTTCGCCATTATTGGTAACCAGTAATAATCCCGACGTATTGATATCCAGCCTGCCTACCGAAATCCAGCGGGCGGTAGCCAGTTTTGGCAATTGCGTGAACACCACCGGACGGCCTTCCGGGTCACGGCGCGTCACCACTTCGCCGATAGGCTTGTGATAAAGCAGTACTCTGGTAGGTTGTATGGCAAATTTTTCCCAGTGAACCACCCGCTCATTGAGTTGTAAATGATCACCTGCTTTTAATCGATCACCCAGCTTGACAGGACACCCGTTAAGCTTTAACCGACCCTCATCTATCCAGCGTTCAATTTCTCTTCTGGAACCGACACCGCCCCGCGCCAATACTTTTTGAATACGTTCACCTGGGTCTGCCTGATCGTTGTCGGCTTTTTTTGACTTTTTGAGTTCACTTGCTTGTATTAGTGAATTATTCGCCTGTTTATAGCCGGTTTCTTTCGGCTTATTTCTTTCCTGATTTTTACGCTGCTGTTTCGGTGACTTGATTGTTCTCTTCGGCAAACTGTTCGGCTGCTTCGATGAATCGTTGGTTGGTTTCTTGCTTTTCACTCGTTACCTGCATAGGTTGTTGCATGTTATCTATCGGCCCATCAAGATGCTGTATCTCATGCAAAGCCGGTAGTTCATTTAATGATGAAATATTAAAATAATCCAGAAATTGTTTGGTCGTACCATATAAACCCGGCCTGCCGGGCACTTCCTTGTGTGCCACTACCCTCACCCACTCACGTTCAAGTAAAGTCTGAATAATGCTTGAACTGACGCTGACGCCTCGTATATCTTCAATATCGCCGCGCGTTACCGGTTGCCTGTAGGCAATAATTGCCAATGTTTCCAGTAATGCACGTGAGTATTTTGGCGGTTTTTCTTCAAATAGCCGTGATACCCAGCGCGACAAATCCTGCTTAACCTGAAAACGGTAGCCGCTAGCCACCTGCTTTAATTCAATGGGTCGAAATTTATAATCTTCAATAATCGCCTGTATTGCCGTTTGTATCTCCTGTAATTCAGGCTGTTCCAGTTCAGGAAAAACCTGCTGTACCTGTTTGGCTGTCATCGGACGCTTGGCAGCAAATAGAATGGCTTCGACTATACGCTTGGTTTTCACGTTGATTTCAAGTTGTTCAGTTACTGAAGAGGTTACGCTTACTGTTGCCGACTTTAACTGCCTACGTCTGGACCTGAGACCTTTGGCTACACTCAGGATATCCTTGGCGTAGGGGCGAAGCCTGACAGGCGCAACAGACACCTCTTCGACCTGGCTCTCCAGAGGGTTGTCGAAGGACTCCTCCTGCGTGGAGTCGAAGGATTCTTCCTGAGCGGAGTCGAAGGACTCATGATGAGCAGCGGCGGTTTGATCAACAACATTCGGCTTTGCCCGTGGCTTAGTTACCTTTTTCAGCGGCGGCGAAACCGGCGCTTCTGACTCGGATTTCGGTAAAGGGTTCGGACTGGATGATTTCGATGAGCCCTTCTTTTCCGAGTTCGAGGATGGCCAGAAACGAGACAACGACTCCGTGTCGACCTTCTTTTCGGATAAATAATTGCGAGAAAAGGAGACTATCTTCTCCTTTAAGGATTTCCAAAATGGTTGCCATTCGTTCACGGACAGATAAAGCTTCTTTGGTAATTTGGTGGTGGCTGAGTTGGTCAACTCGTTTAAGGACATCCTGAAATGCCAGTAACATATCTCTTAATCGAATATCTGGTAACTGTTGTTCAATATTTAATGAAGATACGTCAATATCTATGGCAAATATATCACGTTCAACTCTGGGCAATAAATCAATCTCTTCGGAGGCAGTCTTGATACATTCATATTCCTGTAATCTGCGAATTAACGTTGCCCTGGGGTCCTCTTCGTCATCATCTTCTTCAGACTGTCTTGGCAATAGCATTCTTGACTTTATTTCTGCCAATAAAGCGGCCATAACCAGATATTCTGCCGCCAGTTCCAGATTTAATTGCCCCATTATCTGAATATAGGAGATGTATTGATGGGTAATTTGGGCGATAGGTATATTCACAATATCCAGATTCTGCCTTCTGATCAAATACAGTAATAAATCCAGCGGTCCTTCAAACAAGTCCAGAAATACTTCTAATGCATCCGGTGGAATATAAAGATCGTCCGGCAGTTGATTAAGAGGTGTTCCGTTGACTATTGCAAAGGCTGGCGCTTGCTCTATAACAGCAGCAGTTATGTTATCGCTCATGTTGTAGCCGCTTGTGTCGGGTTAAGCTAATTCGACGTATATTAGCTTCTAAAACAGGATTCCCAGTGAAGCATGAGAAGTTGAAAAAATCACAACCCGGCAATTGAAAAAAACATTTTCTGTGCGATAAACATCGGATAAGCCAAAATTGCACCTAACAGATTTGTATATAACAACAACAATAAAATAATAAACCCGTACCGTTCCAGACGATTATATTGCCACGCCCAGTAACTCGGTAACATCCCGGTCAAAATACGGCTGCCGTCCAGCGGTGGTATCGGCAATAAGTTAATCAATGCCAACACCAGGTTAATCGAAATACCGGCAACACCGGAATAAATCAACGGCAATGAGATGGCTTCAGCTCCTGAGCCAATGGTAACGCCTAACCGGGTGACTAATGCCCAACCAAGCGCCATTAACAAATTTGAAACGGGGCCCGCCAAAGCCACAACGGCCATATCATGTAACGGCTTTTTAAAATTTCGAGGATCGACAGGAACCGGTTTTGCCCAGCCAAAAATAAACCCTGTGCCTGTTATTAGCAATATTCCTGGCAGGATAATAGTTCCAAGCAAATCTATATGCTTGATCGGATTCAAAGTTAATCGACCCAGGCTAGAGGCGGTGTTATCACCGTATTTTTTTGCTACCCAACCGTGCGCTACCTCATGCACAGTAATCGCAAAAATGACCGGTAATATCCAAACCACTATGCGTTGAATTAACGTCAATTCATCCATCATGTTGCATCCCCTCTCTCAATCCAGCATGGGGGCAAGACCTTTGCCCTGTCTTATGATCTCGGCACCACTACTGGTAAATTCGATCATGGTTGTCTCTTCATGTTCAATAATGCCCGCATCGATCACTAAATCCAGCTCATGTTCAAGCTTGTTTCTGATATCGTAGGGATCGGTCATAGCCTCACTGTCTCCGGGTAATACTAGCGTCGAACTAAACAAAGCTTCGCCTAACTCCTGAAGCAATAATTGCGCAACCGGATGATCGGGAATACGTATGCCTATAGTCTTTTTCTTGGGATGTTGCAGCCTGCGCGGCACTTCGCGCGTAGCATCCAGAATAAAGGTAAAAGGCCCAGGCGTTAATGCTTTAATCAACCGGTAAGCATCATTACCGATTTTGGTAAACATTGATACTTGCGTCAGGTCTTTGCATACCAGGGTGAAGTTGTGTTTATCATCCAACTGCCTAATGCGCCGTATTTTATCCATTGCCTGTTTATCGCCGACTTGGCAAGCAAGCGCATAAGATGAATCGGTGGGATAGGCAATAACGCCACCTTTGCGAATGATTTCCACCGCACGATGGATCAGACGCAGCTGCGGGTTTTCCGGATGTATTTCAAAAAACTGAGCCATCATTTCTACTTAAGTGAAATTAAATATCGTTTCATTATACCTTACATCCGGGCTTGCGGGCAGTATGAATACGGACAATGATTTTTTAGACACTGTAAGTATTGGGTATTAAACGCTTTGATAAAAAATTGGGTACAATACAGATAAGTGATATTAGAAATACCAGTTGCCATTTTGATCATTAGAATTGCTCTATTATTAATGCTCGCTGCATTGACTGTGTTCATATCGGTTGACCTGTTGCTGTGGCTGGCTGTACCCGTGTTGCCCGGACTAATGACCCAGCTTGGCTTGATCACACTATTAAGCGGTTTTGTCTTGTTACTGATATCAGGATTATTCGTCTTTAGTAAGCTCTTCATCGTTTCCTGTTTCGACTACTTTTCAGCCAGACAACGCTTACAGCGGCGCCTATGGTTTATTCAGTCCAAACAGGAGCAGCTTAAGCAATTGTTTTATTTCAGAACATTGCAAATCAATTATTTTAATGAGCTCAAGAGAAAACGGCTCTTAATTGCTAATAATCGTCAACACATACAATCTTTATCCAAAGCCATAGATAAAGAGTTGCAGTCGATTAAACAACAGTTATCCAAAACCACTTATCAGCAATTGCAACGTGAAAACGCTCAGTATCGAGATAAACAGGATATTGAGGCTTTATTAGAATTGCAGAAAAAAATAGCCACTATTGTTTAGCAAATGACTACTTTAAAAGCCTGGTTTTTTACTTTGGTTAAGCTTTTCCATTCGGTTAAGGATGAAAATCTGCAATGGCAAAAAACCAATCAGGATCAACAAATCAGGCTCAAACATGCTCGTGTGCTGGCAGCTAAAACGCTGGAAGCGGAATTAAAAAAGAAAAGTGTCCAGTTAGAGCATGAAATCACTCTATTACGGTCTAAAAATGACGCGGAGCTCTCCATGTTCAAAACCAAGTGTAAACAGGACATTAAGGACTATAAACAGTATTTGGCCTCACTGGATCAGCTCAAGCGTTCAATACAGGCAAGTTATAAGCATCTGCCCGAAGCAGTTGCTTTCACCATACATCATCATGCGAAACATTTATTGAATCAAATGTGGGAAGCAGAAGACTTTGAACAAAAAATGCAACACGAGATACAGTTGATTAAATTCATGACCACTGTGCATGAAGACGCGCGTCTAAATCTGGAAGGTGCGATCACCGAAAAATTGCCGGAAAGAACGTTAAGTTTGATTCAACAGAAGTAAGGAACCTAATATGGACGATCACACCGAAGTTTCTGCGCCAGTTGAAACACTTGATAATTGCCGCAGCCAGTTATTGGCAGCCATACTCGACGCACATCACACGACGTTCTACACAGTAATCAGTGTTATTCAGGCTGCCTGTTTCGGTTTTCTGGTTTTAGTGTGCTACGAGGAAGGCAGGCATTACAGTACTTCCCAATGGCTACTCGCGGCAAATACGCTGGTGATCATTATTCTCGTCTGGAACGGGTTCATTAGAGGTTTCGTTGCCCTCTCGTACGTGCCTAAACTGGTTGATGCCGTAGTGCCGTTCGCTCTGGGCGCCGCACAGTGCTTCGCGGCTTATTTTGTCGGACACGATGTGCACGACTGGTATTGGAGCATCGCCGCGCTGGGCTTTATCGGTTTTATCGGATATATCAACGCCGAGGTCAATGCCCGCCTTAACCCGTTGGAAAATACGCCCATAATGGTTTTTTATGGTCAACACCTGCGTATGTTACAAGTCTCCGCTCTTTCCGTTGTCGCCGTTTGTGTGGGGATAGCTAATTTCGCCAGCTGGTCAAAGGAGGTTCTGACGTTACTTTCATTCGCTGTCACTACCGGATACGCGATAGGTGAAGAAGTGCTTTGGTTACGTTTAGAAAAATTCGCACGCGGCACTGACTGACGAGAATGACATTGGCTACTAACCGCCTAAACAACTCATCAACTCGGCTCTCCAATTTCGCTGCCCTCCGCCGGCAGCTGGTCATACCAGCAGTTAGTCAGCGTCAAGGCACCGCCCCTCTTTTATGAAGGCAACACTCTGTAAAATTGACAATATGTGCGGCGTGTTGGCTCCCATCTTATGAGCATCGGTCATTATTTTCTGAAGTAATTTAAAACCAGAATACAGCCACTTTACCCAGTGCATTTGCGAGTAATGCACGAAATAAGACAATCAAGAGACGTCTACCCCCCTTTTGGGAAAGGGGGTGAAAAGAAAGCATAAGCGAAATTACAAGCAGCTCGACCAATATAAAGAGATTTAAGGTTGGTAAGGCCCAGGCTTCCGGCAGAGCATTAGGCAATCCATACCCCACCGGCAACTGAACCCGTTGTGCTAATACTGGTAGCGGTAATACCGGTTAACTGAACAAAAGTATCGCTGATACCGTCATCCTGGAAAACATAGGTATTGCCGCTCGCAGTAAATGTTACGGTACTTCCTGCTGCAATAATATTGTTTTGCAGATAGCTGTAAACGTTTGTTAAATCACTTGCAGTAAGCGCGAGTGATGACATGTATACGTCGATATCATCAAAGCTGATTTTCCCGTTGACTATACTGTGGCTTCGAATAATACCTGAATCGATGCCATCAGCTGCACTAACATTGTTCGCAATAAGTACGTAGTCAAGATCAAGCTTGTCAACAGCAACAGCGGTGCTACCCAGCTTGAAACCGCTTACGACATCAAAACTGCTCACCAGGCTGTCACCTGCCGTTATACACAAGGTATCGGTTGCCGCGGTCGTTTCAGTTAATATGTAAGTGTCTTTACCTGCACCACCAATGAGACTATCATCACCCTCGCCTCCATTCAATGTATCATTGCCCTCTCCCCCGATCAGGGTATCGTTACCGGCTCGGCCTGACAAGCTGTCGTTGCCGGCGCCGCCGTCAATGGTGTCATCACTGTCGCCGCCATATAAATAGTCGTTACCGTCTAATCCGGACATGATATTGGCGCCGCCGTTGTACCCGGTGATACTGTCATTGCCACTGGTGCCCGTGGTAAGCGTCCGGTCATTGATCTGGCCTTGATCCCAGACCGTGCCGTCGGCAAAACGAATTTCATCGATCCGGTAAATGGCGTTACTAAAATGATTACGCACTGTCAACACATCAGTTTCGCCATAGCTCAGGATCAGGTCATTGACCACGCGCTGAACCGAGCGAATATCTGCCGGCAACACGTCTTCGAAGTGCACCCCATCGACACGACCAGCCGTGCTGTCGTTCTGACTGATCACATCGTAGCCGCTGCCCTGGCGCAGGATGTAAATATCCGAACCGTTACCACCATTGAGGGTGTCGTTGCCCGTGCCG